>PLNK01000142.1:1184-8010 GCA_003142755.1 Chloroflexota bacterium
ACCAGCGGCGTGCCGGGCGCATTCACCGAAGCGGCTATCCGCGAGATGGCGGCCCACGTCGAGCGGCCCGTCCTCTTCCCGCTGTCCAACCCAACAGCCAAGACCGAGGCTCTTCCGGCCGACATCATGGCCTGGACCGGCGGCCGCGCGCTGATCGCCACGGGCAGCCCGTTCGAACCGGTCGTCGTGGACGGAACCAGCCATGTGATCGGGCAGGCCAACAACGTCTTCATCTTCCCCGGGCTGGGCCTCGGCGCGATCGTCGCCGAAGCTCGTGAGATCACCGACGAGATGTTCCTGCTCGCTGCCGCGACCCTGGCCGAGATGGTCTCGCCTGAACGGTTGGCCGCGGGAGCGCTCTATCCGGCGATCTCGGAGTTGCGCGAGGTGTCGCGCCAGATCGCGGCGAAGGTGGTCTGCCAGAGCCGTGACTGCGGCGTCGGGCGCCTCTACCGTGACGAGGAAGTCATGGACGCGGTGGACTCGGCGATCTGGTACCCGGCCTATCTCCCGTACCAGCCGGCGTTGTAGCCCAGCCAACGATTCAGTCGAGAAGGACCGGCCCGGCCACCGCCTTTTGGGGGCCAGGAATAGGCCGTTGACCGCCGTGTTTCGCAGGAGTAGGTTCGGGTCGTTGCAGATGCGCACCATTGTCTGGAGCACCAGGACCTCCGGTGGTGCCTTAGTCGAGTGAAGTTCGTCAAGTTGATGCGAACCGGCACCGAAACCTTGGCAGGAGCTGCCCTGGGGCGGGTCCTGTTGGCCCAAGTCCGTGCTAGGCCCGACACGTCGGTCGGGTCCGGGGCTCAACGGGCGCAAAGGAGAAAGTCATGGCCGTAGGCGCGTTCAACCCCCTGTCGGGCACGACTGGGGTGGTGGTCACTCGCAAGAGGCCCGGCCACTTCATCGCGCTCTCCGAGGACGGTCGGATAGACGCCGTCCTGGCCCAGAACGTCAAGCTTGCCGACGCGCTCGAGAAGCGCGCCGCGATCAGCGTCAACAACGCGATGCAGGGTCCGAACGACGGATCGGCCCCCAACGCGCCGGCCGGCGGTGTCAAGAGCGTCGACCCGTACGACATCACGATCGCGATGCCCGCCGAAGATGGCGAACCGGTAGTCAGTGACGCCGACCGCGATGCCTTTGCCAAGTTCCGAATGGCCTACGACGTGACGCTCGAGGCCACGCCCTTCAAGATCACCGGTGTCCTTCTTCTGCTTCCTTCGCAGGACCCGCTGTCGCTGACCGAGCGCGGCACCGAGCTCTTCCTGCCCGTGTTCGTGCCGCAGGTGCAGATCGGGGGCGTCACCCTGCAGGACACTCCTCGCGACGCGCTCCTCGTCAATCGATCTCATCTTCGGCGAGTCAGCGCCAACATGCGGCGCTAGCTGCGGCAGTTCCGACGACCCGTGCTGCGGGTTCGCACTCGGCTGCCGACGACAAGGACATCCCACGAGTTGGCGGCGCGGCTAGGGCCAGTCGCGCCGCCACCTAATCGCCAGGCTTGCCTGGCGCCCCGCCGGTCAGCCGGCCGATCCCGCGGGCAGCGCAGCTGGCACGTTGCCGCTTGCGCTCCTCGCGCACGGGCATCCGAGTCCGGCGGCAGGTGGACCTTCGCGCGGCCGAAACTTGTGCGTTTCATTCGGTCGGTGGATGACTTCGGCCCCGGCGGCTGAGATGATTTGTCGGTGAATCACAGTGCGGTGGAACAGAGCGCGCGTTGCGGCATCGATCTCGAGGTTCTGTCGGATCGCGAGCGGGAGGTTCTCGCCCTCGCGCTGACGGGACTCTCGGCGAGGGCCATTGCCGACCAGCTAACCCTTACCCAGGCCACGATCCGAAGCCATCTCTCACGCATCTACGCGAAGGTGGGGGTCGGGGGTCGGGTCGAGTTGCTTGCCAAGCTGAATAGCCAACCGCCCGACCGAAAGAGCCCGCCACCGTCGACGCCGGTCCAACCTCTACCACCACGCCGACGTCGAGTGCGGCCGGTTGTGGCGACCCTGGCAATCTCAGTCGTGATCGTGGGCGCTGGCGCGTTGTTCCTCTGGCTTCGGCCCGACCTGCCGCCCTCAACGAACCTCGCGACGGTCTCGCAACTCGTCGCTCAAGGACAAGCGACAAGCCTGGACCTCCGAGGCGACACCCTCTTTGTCATTACCGCGGACGGACGCCATTACCGCGTTGATGGCGTGGGCCAGGCCGCTCTCGGTGAGATCGCTCTGCGGTCGGAGGCGAACATGGGAGCCACCCTTGAGGTCACCATCTCGAAAGGCGACGCTCTGACTCCGGCTTCCATTCTCGGGCCCGTCTCGGCATTCGCCCCGATGATCGTGCTGCTCATCGTCGCACTCGTGGTCTTCCGCCGGCTCCATCCTCCGCCCCGGTTCAGCCCCGCCTCTTAGTACCGGGCCTGACCGACAGGACGTGACGGTTCGCGTATCGGCGGCCCGTGGCAGAATGGCCCAAACGGCTCCCAGGTGGGCAGAGGTCGGTCGACTTCGACGGTCGAAGGATATGCCGCGTAGCAGGTGTGTGGCCGCTCGGCCGCTCGCCGCAACCGCCTTCACCCGTCCCCCTGACCGTCCAGCACCGATCGAGCTCTCGGATCCCATTACCTGGAGCCTCAGGTTGGGTAGCCGGATCGCGAGTCGAGCCAACGCTCGACTGGCCCGGAGAGGTCGAGATGCTTGTCGGTGTACCGCGCGAGATCAAGGACAACGAGTTTCGTGTTGGCCTTACCCCAAGCGCCGTGCGTGAGCTCGTCGCGCATGGGCACCAGGTCATCGTCCAAGCCGGTTCCGGCGAGACGATCGACCTCGACGATGACCGCTACCGAGCCGCCGGCGCGGAGATAGTCGCGGATGCCGCGACGGTCTACGGTCGAGCCGACCTCGTCGTTAAGGTGAAGGAACCGCAGCCGGTCGAGATCGCGATGTTGCGCGAGGGCCAGATCCTCTTCACCTACCTGCACCTCGCCCCGGACCGCGCTCAGACCGAGGGTCTGCTCGAGTCGGGCTGCATCGCGATCGCCTACGAGACGGTGACCGACGAGCGCGGCGGACTGCCGCTCCTTGCCCCGATGAGCGAGGTCGCAGGTCGGATGTCGATACAGGCCGGCGCTCATGCGCTCGAGCGCGAGGCCGGCGGACGGGGCGTCCTGCTCGGCGGCGTGCCCGGAGTCGCGCCCGCCAAGGTCGTCGTCTTGGGCGGCGGCGTCGTTGGCATGAACGCGCTGCGGATGGCCCTCGGTCTCGAGGCCGACGTCACGGTCATCGACAAGTCGCTGCCGCGTCTCAAGGAGCTGGACCTGGCCTTCGCGCCGGCGCTGAAGACGCGCTACGCCACTACCGACGTGGTCGAGGAGAGCGTCCTGACCGCGGACCTGGTCATTGGCGCCGTCCTCACGCCCGGTGGAACCGCGCCGAAGCTCGTGACCAGCGAGATGGTCCGGAGCATGCGCCGTGGCACCGTGGTGGTCGACGTCTCGATCGACCAGGGCGGCTGCTTCGAGACTTCACGGCCCACGACTCACTCGAACCCGACCTATGTCGTCGACGGCGTGGTCCACTACTGCGTCACCAACATGCCGGGCGCGGTCGCTCGGACGTCGACGTTCGCCCTGAACAACGCCACGCTGCCGTTCACCCTGTCGCTGGCCGACAACGGCTATCGGCAGGCCATGGCGATCGACTGCCACCTCCGCGATGGGCTCAATGTCATTGCCGGCAAGGTCACGCACCAGGCCGTTGCCGCCGCACACGGTCTCGAGTTCGTGCCACCGGAGACGGCCCTCGGGCTCTAGCCGATGCGCTTCGATCTCTACCTCGAGTCGGGTCCGCAGCGCCGCAAGACGTGGGTTTATGTGCCGAGCCTGCCCGGTACGAGCACGGTTGGACCAACGACCGAGCAGGCGATCGAAGACGCGCGCATTGCCATCCGGGACCGGATCGACTTCTTGCGACGCCACGGCGAGCGGGTAGCCGATCCGGACCCGATCGAGCTGGTCGTGGCCGACCACGTGATCGAGCGCAAGGTCCTGGGCTACGGCCAGCAGGTCATCGTCACGGATCGCGAGCCGCTCACCGCGGATGAGGCCGCCCGCCAGCTCCGATGGGCCGAATGGGCCCGCGAGGAGCTGATGGCGGCCGCACGCGCGCAGCCCCGTCCACTCCACGAGAAGCCGCCGACCGGCGGCCGATCCGCGGCCGAGATCCTGTCCCACGTCGCCGGGGCGGAGTGGGCCTACGTCAGCTCGACGCTCGGGACCCTGCCCGGGGCGAGCCAGGCCATCGCGGCCATCGAGCGCGCCGGCGACGCTCCGTGGCCCGCCATGGACGCCGAGCGGCAGACGCTGATGGCACGCCTCGAGGCCATGACAGAGGAGGAGCGGAGACGCGTCATCGAGCGGGAAGGCAAGCCGCCCCGTTCGGCCCGCCGCATGCTCAGACGCTTGCTGGAACACGAGTGGGAGCACGTCCTGGAGCTGCAAGCCCGCCTCAAGGCCTGACACTCGCGCGGCGACGGAGGCCGTGCGCCGCGCGATCTGCGAGGGGCTCCTCGGCCCGGAACCTTGCTCTGGGCACCTGCCCCAACCGTCGGATCGCCAAGTGAGCGGAGTACAATCCAATTCGGAGGGGACAAGAGCGCGCCCACGACGTCGTTCTGTCGCCCAAGAGAGGTCGAAGGAGTAGGAATGTCAGTCTCAAATGCGGGGCGCCCCCGCCGCTGGCTGAGTCGCCTCGGCGTAGCCGCAGTTGTCGTCCTCGTGGCGGCGTGCGGCAGCTCCACCGCCACCGGCACGCCCGCGGCTTCGAGCGGAGCCAGCGCAGCGCAATCGGCAGCGGGGTCGGCTTCAGCCGGCAAGCCCTGGATGGACACGACCAAGTCCATTGACGATCGCGTGAAGTCGCTGCTGGCCCAGATGAGCGAGGCCGAGAAGATCGGCCAGATGACCCAGATCCAGAACAAGATCGATCCGTCGATCGTGACGCAGTTTGCCCTCGGCTCCATCCTGAGTGGTGGCGGCGGAGCGCCCACGGCCGGCAACAACCCTCAGGCCTGGTACGACATGGTCAATGCCTATCAGCAGGCCGCGCTGGCGACCCCCCTGGGCATCCCGATGCTCTACGGCATCGATGCCGTGCACGGCAACAACAACGTCTTCGGCTCCACGATCTTCCCCCACAACGTGGGCATGGGCGCGACACACGATGCCGCCCTCGTCACCAAGGAGTGCGCCGCGGTTGCTCAGGAGATGAACGCGGTCGGCATCCGCTGGACATTTGGACCCGTGATTGCCGTCCCGCAGGACATTCGCTGGGGACGCACCTACGAGGGCTACGGCGAAACAACGGATCTCGTCAGCCAGCTGGGCACCGCCTGCGTCAAGGGCTTCCAGGGCACCGGCCTCTCAGCCGCTGACACGGTCGCGGCAACCCTGAAGCACTTCATCGGCGACGGCGGCACGGCCTACGGCAGCTCGCACACCAGCAACTACATCCTCGATCAGGGCCAGGATCCGTTCGACGAAGCCACTCTGCTCAAGCTCTTCCTGCCCCCCTACAAGGCCGCCATCGATGCCGGCGCGCGCATCGTCATGACCTCGTATTCCAGCACGACCAACGGCAAGGTCCATGGCGACAAGCACCTGATCACCGACATCCTCAAGACTCAGCTCAACTTCACCGGTTTCGTCGTCTCCGACTGGGGCGGCGTCGACCAGGTCGTGCCCGGCGACTACGCCAAGTCCGTGGCTCAGTCGATCAACGCCGGCATCGACATGGTCATGGTTCCCGATGACTACGTTAAGTTCATCACCACGATGACCTCGCTCGTGGACGGCGGGACGATCCCGATGTCTCGCATCGACGATGCAGTCAGCCGGATCCTCCGCGTCAAGTTCGAGATGGGCCTGTTCGAGAATCCGATGCCCGCCGCGGGTAAGCTCGCTGAGGTAGGCTCGGACGCGACTCGCGCGATCGCCAGCCAGGCCGTCTCCGAGTCGGCCACTCTCCTCAAGACCAGCGCCGGTGTCCTGCCGATCCCAACGACTGGCAAGAAGGTCCTTCTTTCCGGCCAGGGCGCCGATGACATCGGCATCGCTTCGGGCGGTTGGACGATCTCCTGGCAGGGCGCGCCGGGTCCAATCACCTCCGGCTCGACCCTCAAGGGAACTCTCGCCGCCAAGCTGGGCGACAACCTCAACTACTCCCCGGGCGGCGCATTCACGGACGGAACCAAGGGCGACCTGGGGATTGTCGTCGTCTCCGAGCAGCCCTACGCCGAGGGCGTCGGCGATTCGTCGACGCTCCAGCTGCCGGCCAACGACGTTGCCCTGGTCGCGAAGATGCGGCCGCTTGTGACCAAGCTCATCGTCGTGATCATCTCGGGTCGGCCGATGCTCCTGGACGACTTCTCGTCCGCGGACGCGGTGGTCGAGGCCTGGCTTCCGGGTTCTGAGGCCGAAGGCCTGGCGGACGTGCTGCTCGGCGCCAAGCCCTTCGTCGGAACCACGCCTTACACGTGGCCCAAGACGGTCACCGATGCGCCTCGCACGGCAGCCGATGGCACCACCAAGACGGCCTGCCAGGGCGCCGTCTACCCGGTCGGCTACGGCCTCGACGCCACGGGCAAGCTGCTCGGCCCCGCCGCCTGCTGATCCCGTGCGATCTTGAGCCGACCTCAGGCCGGCTTAAGATCGCACTCACGCAGTAACGATCGAAGCCGGCGCCATTGGCGCCGGCTTCGATATTCGATGCTCGGATTGTCCGACTCTGGCCGCAGTCGGTCAGGCCCCCAATACGACGTGTCGTGCGTGCAGCTC
>PLNK01000013.1 GCA_003142755.1 Chloroflexota bacterium
CCACGGTCACGATCGTGGAACCGACGCTGACCATCGCAAAGTCCGTCAGCCCCGATCACGGCGACGCGAGCGACCCATTCACCTACACGATCACGATCACCAACGCTTCGATAACCAACGGCAACGACGCCCTGGACGTGCACTGGAGCGATGCCCTGCCATCGGGGTTGACATATGTACCGGGATCGCTGCACGTCACTTCGGGCACTGCTTTCACGAGCAAGGATGACACCAGCAGTCTCCCGAATCTGACCGCCGACTGGGACTCGATCGCCCTCAATTCCACGACGATCCTGACTTATCAGGCCACGCTCAAGGTCGATGTCCCAAGTGGAGCCGTCTACACGAACATCACCAACCTGACCTGGACCAGCCTTACCGCCGACAACGATCCCAATGAGCGCACGGGTGCCGACGGCGTTGGGGGTGCGCTCAACAACTACGCCGCGACTTCCTCCGCCACCGTCACGGTGACTCAGCCCGCGCCTCTCAAGTCGCTGGTCACCACATCCGAGCCGGGCATCTCGGGGGTCGCCATCGGCGAGGTCGCCCGCTTCAGAGTCGTTGTCACGATCCCCGAGGGCACGACTCCCGACGTGACTCTCGTCGATGCAATTCCCCCGGGCCTGACCTTCCTGAACGACGGCTCGGCCAAGATCGCCTTCGTCTCCAACGGCGGCCTGACTTCCGACTCGATCCCCGGCGCAACCGCCCTCGGAGATGAGACATACACCGGTCATCCCACGGTTGCGATACCGGGCGGCAACATCACCGGCGGCCCGTTCGCCGATGACACCGATCCGACCTTCCATCTAGGGAGCCTGACCAACCTCGACAGTGACCTCAACCTCGAGGAAGCCGTCATCGAGTTCAACGCCATCGTCAGCAACGTCCCGAGCAACAACACGCCCGGCACGTCTCTGTCGGATGCCGTGTCCATGTACAAGAGCGGCTCGTTCCTCGCGACCTCGAATGCGCAGGCGGTGACCGTCTCGCACCCGTCGATCACTCTCACCAAGCAGATCACTACAACACCACACGACGGCGGCGACCAGATCGTGTACCTGATCACCGTCCACAACGCCGGCGGCGCCAACATCTCGCCGGCCTACGACCTCAGGGTTCAGGACACTCTCGATGCCAACCTGGGCATCGCCGACATCAGCAAGATTGCGGTCGTCGGGCCGGGGGCGCACAACAACTCCGATCCGTCGAACCGCATCGTCGACGTGACGTTCGACTCACTGCTGCCCGGCGCCGCCGACGACACGATAACGATCACGGCGACGGTGTCCGGAACGGTCGACGCCGCTCGCGCGATCCCGAACACTGCTACTGCCACCTGGACGAGCATTCCAGGCCCCAACGGCACCGTGGGCGGATCGAACACCACCGGTTCCAATGCCCCCGGCAACCCGGGCGACGCCAACGGTGAGCGAACCGGCTCGGGTGTCTCGCCCAACAACTACACGGATTCCAAGTCCGCGAACACGACCCTCGATGGACCGTCCATCTCCAAGCTCGGTCCGACGCCGGCCGGCGCCTCCGTCGGCGGCAGCACGACCTTCGACGTGGTCGTGACTCTGCCCGAAGGCACGACCCGCGGCCTGACCGTGGTCGACACCCTGCCGGCGGGTCTGATCCCCGTCGGCTCCTCGGTCGTGACGACTCACGCCGGTAGCAATTCGCGCCTCCCGAATGACTTCAACGGCACCGTCTCCACGACGCCCGACGAATCGAAGCCGGACGCAAACGGCCTGGGCGGCGCCTGGACGCTCACGTTCGGCGACACCATCACGAGCGCGGACAACGACGCCACGAACAACTCGTTCCTCGTTCGCTTCACGGCCGTGGTCGCCAATGTCACCGGCAACCGGACCAACGTTCACCTGATCAACCACGCCAGCCTCCAGTACACGGAGTCGGGCACCCAGACCGTCGCGGCGCCCGAATCGCCCTTCGTGAACGTCCTGGAGCCGAAGATCCAGGTCACAAAAACCGCCAACGTGTCGAGCCCAGGCTTCGGAGCGATCGTCACGTACACCCTCACTCTGTCGCACGACGGCACCAGCAACTCGACCGCGTATGACGTCAGCCTGACCGATACGCTGCCGGCGGGCCTGACCTACGTGCCCGGCTCTCTCAACCGCACCGCCGGCCCCGTGCCAACGTCCGCCGGTGAGGCCGGCGGCACCATCACCATCACCTTCGGGTCGTTCCCGCTCGCGACGACCTCGACCTTCACCTACCAGGCTACCGTCGGGTCCGCGCCGCCCGTAGGCACCGTCAACCTCAAGGACACCCTGACCAACAACGCCCGAGCGACCTGGACGTCGCTCGCGGGTTCGGACCCGAACGAGCGCACCGGAGCCGACGGCGTCGGCTCGGGCCTCAACAACTACGCCGCCGCCACGACCGCACCGGTCGTTGTCAGCGGCATCGACCTGATCATCACCAACGACGACGGCCAGCCCCAGGCCACGGCCGGAGTGACTCGCGTCTACGCCCTGGGCTACCAGAACGTGGGCAACACGACCGCCACAGGCTCGACCATCACCGAGACGGTACCGGTCGGCACGACCTTCAAGTCGGCCGGCAGCACCGCCGGCTGGGACTGCGCCGACGGTTCCGTCGCCGGCACCGTATGCCACAACCTGGCGGGCACGGGCTCGGTTGCGGCCAGCGCTTCCGGCAGCGTCAACTTCGCCGTCACCGTCGTCGACCCGATCGCGGGCGGGCAGAGCACGATCGTCAACATCGCCACGATCGCCGACGATCACGCGACCAACGTCGACCCGACTCCCGACAACAACACGGCCACCGACACAGACACGATCCCGATGGCCGACCTGTCGTTGATCAAGGGCGTGGACGTGGCCAACCCTGGTATCAACCAGGTTGTCACGTTCACCCTTACGCTCCACAACGGCGGCCCGGCCCAGGCCACCAACGTCACGGTCGTGGACGTCATCCCGGCCGCGCTGACCTACGTCCGCTCGACACCGAGCCCGGGCACCTATGTCCCCGGCACCGGCCTGTGGACAGTCGGCACCCTCGACAACGGCGCAACCGTGACACTGCAGATCCAGGCCCAGGTCACCACCACGACCGCGGTCATCAACACCGCGGAAGTGACGCACTCCGACCAGGGCGACCCCAACTCCACGCCGGGCAACGGTGTCCAGAGCGAGGACGATTGGGCGCACGCGGCGGTGAATCCGACCGTCTCGGACATCGGCGTAACCAAGGCCATCGACAACCCGACCCCCGATGTCGGCAGCGACGTCACCTTCACGATCGTGGCCCACAACTACGGGCCGGACAACGCCACCGGCGTGAAGGTCACCGACACCCTGCCGGCGGGTCTGACTTTCGGCTCGGCGACACCCTCCGCCGGCTGGGCCGCCGGTACGTGGACCGTCGGCGACCTGAACAACGGCGCCTCGGAGACGCTCACTCTCGTGGCTCACGTCGTGAACCCGGGAGCCATCACTAACACCGCGACGGTGACCAGCGACGACTTCGACACCAACCTCGCCAACAACACCGCCAGCACCGGGCTCGCCCAGCTTGTCGATGTCACTGTCGCCAAGGCCGTCGACAACCCCACGCCGAACGTCGGCACTATCGCCACCTTCACCCTCACCATCGGCAATCTCGGACCCAGCACGGCTCACAACGTAGTGATTCATGACGTGGCGCCCGCGGGTCTGACCGTGACTTCGATCACGCTGGCCCAGGGCACGTACGATCCGGGCACCGGCAACTGGTCAGTTGGCACGATCGCGCCCAACGCCTCAGTCACGGCGATCATGACGGCTCGGGTGGTCGGCTCCGCGCCGATGACGAACACCGCGTCCGTCGTGTCGCTCGACGAAGTCCAGAGCTCCACCGCGAACGACACCGCCAGCGTCACCGTAACCCCGCCGCAGGCCGATCTCGCGATCAACAAGACCGTCGACGAACCGCGGCCGAATGTTGGCGATGCCGACACCTTCACCCTCACCGTCACCAACCACGGCCCGGACGCCGCCACCAACGTCGTCGCTACCGACGTCCTGCCGGCGGGCCTCAGCATCGATCCCGCCAAGGTCCCGGTTGCCGGCCAGGGCAGCTTCGACGCGTCGGGCGGCATCTGGTCGATCGGGCCGATGGCCAAGGACGCCGTCGTCACGCTGACCCTGCACGCCATCGTCGACGTCGCCAACGACTACACCAACACAGCCACCGTCACCGCCGACCAGTACGACCCGAACCCCGACAACAACTCGGCGTCCGCCTTCTTGACGACCAGGGTCGCCGACATCGCGGTGACCAAGCTGGCCGACAGGCCGGCTCCAACGGTCGGCACGACAGTCACCTACACCGTCACGGCCACCAACCTCGGGCCGGATCCGGCGTCCTTCCTGGTCATCCATGACCCGCTGCCGACCGGGCTCACGTATGTCTCCAACACGCCCGGCGCCGGCACCTACGACGCGACCTCGGGCGACTGGACGATCGGCGGCCTCGCGGTCGAGACGACGGTCTCGCTCGACATCACGGCGCGGGTCGTCGGTTCGGGCACGATCGACAACACCGCCGCGGTCTCCGGCCTGCTCCAGCGCGATCCGGTCAAGGCCAACGATTCGGCCAAGGCCACGATCGACGTGCCGCCCGCCGCCGACCTGGCGCTGACCAAGACGGTCGACGCCGCCACCCCCGACGAGGGCACCAACGTCACCTTCACAGTTACCGTCACCAACTACGGCCCGAACGCCACCTCCGGCGTCCACGTCCAGGACCTGCTGCCGGCCGGGCTGACCTTCGTCTCGGACACGACCACTCTCGGCAACTACGACTCCGCCAGCGGCGACTGGACGATCGGCGACATGGCCGTGGGCGATGTCCAGACCATGAAGGTGACGGCCACGGTCGCCGTCGAAGGCCCGATCACTAACACGGCCGAGGTCTCCGCCTCGAGCCTGCCCGATCCGAACTCAGTCCCCGGCAATGGTGCCCCGGGCGAGAACGACCAGGCCAGCGCGGGGCTCAACTCCCACGGCGTGGCGGATCTGTCGCTGACCAAGGTCGTGTCGGTCGCAGCTGTCCACAAGGGCGACCAGACCACTTACACCCTGGTTGTGACCAACAACGGACCGGACGGGGCCACGGGCGTGATCGTCCGCGACCAGCTGCCGGCCGCGGTCACCTTCGTGGGCAGCTCCGGCCCCGCCTACGACCCGACGACCGGGGCGTGGACGGTGGGCAACCTGTCGAGCGGTAGCTCGGCCACGATCACCATCACCGTCCTTGTCGGTCAGACCGGCTCGATAGTCAACACGGCCGACGTGGTGGCCTCGGACCAGCGCGACCCCGATCCGACGAACGGCGAAGCCAGTGTCGGCGTCTCGGCCACGGGCGCGACGCCGCCGCCCACGCTTACGCAAGGACCGGCGGACGTTCCTTCGGCGCCCGGATCGCTGGCGCTTTGGGTCCTGGGCCTGGCCGTCGCCGGGCTGACCCTGATAGCGTTCGGCAGCTTCGGGGCTCGGAGCCGTCACCTGAAGCGGCGCATGTAACTACGAGGCAGGCGGCGCGGCTCGCCCGGGCGCTGGCGGGCCGCGCCGTCTATCGAACCCCGGGTCGGGCGGGATGCGGGCCGCGTCCGCGGGAAGCCGCGCAACAGCAGTCCCGGTAGTGGTATGTCGGCCTGGCAGCGGCTCGATGCCCCGGACGAGCATTCGTCGGCCCCACGTCCGGCAAGCCCACGCTCGATTCTGGATGGGTGACTGTTCTGGCGGGAGGCGCGGGCCCGGCCGCCACTTACCACTACTGGTATCGCTATAGCGCGGATTCTCCGGCAGCGTGGCCGCCCGGGCGAGCCCGGCGGCAGGGCCCGGCGGCGTGGCCGCCCGGCGGCACCCGACGGCCCCTCGCACCCCTCGCACACCACGGCCCTCGCACCCCCCGGCCCCCGCGCGGTATCATTCCCGCCCGACAGCGTGTGATCGCCGCGACGCGGCGATCACCTCTCGCGTCGCGCGCCTGTAGCTCAGC
>PLNK01000051.1 GCA_003142755.1 Chloroflexota bacterium
CGACGCGGATGGACCGCAACCGCCCACGTCCGCGGCGCAGCTGCTGACAGCCCCGGCACGAGTCGTAGCACCTTCGGTCTGCGCCGCCGCACCGTCGGCCGGCCACGGGCGAATCGTGGCGGAACTCGCTCCCTTGCCCGACCCCGACCTGACGATCGACATGGACAACCCCGAGCCGCCCGAGTTGCTCGCCTTCCGCGTCGGCGTGNNGCGGGCCGCGGAGTTTAAGGGCGCACCAGAGCGGTCGCCCGGGTCCGTCAGCGTTCGATTTGAGCGTGAGGTCGTCCGATTTTGGCGCCTCGCCGTCCGCCTCTGTTCGCAGGCGAAGATGCCAGCGAAGCTGCCACGTCTGGTCATCATCTTGTAGGCTCTACTGGTGTCAGACTGACACGGACGACCGTAAGGTCACACTGCGGCTCGCATTCGAATTGTCCGGCCGCGAACGATGGCTGGCGGCCGCCGAATGACGCAGTCTCCTCAACCTCGTAGCATGTCCGGAACGTCTCCAGGCGCCGGGTGTCTGGATTGGCATGCGTGTCCCCATCAGGGCAGGCCTAGATGGGGACACGCATGCCGTTTGACGCCTGCTCCCCGGAGATCGCGGGGAGCCGGAAAGGTTGGGGATTCTATGGTTTGGGCGTGAGAACCTGCCATTCGACGAGGAACTCGCCGGTGTCGCTGTCGTAGACCGCGATGGCACAGGAGACACTCCCCATGACGACCTGCGGAGCATCGCCTGGCTTGCCCACAGGACCACCGATTGGCATGTCTCCTTCGCCCTCCACTCGAGCCACAAGCACGTCGTGGTTCTGGACAATGGGAAGCTGGGCCGAATGCGCTCGTCCGGCCTGTTCCTCGACGACTCGAGATCCCGGATGGATCCTCTCAAGGTTGCTGTGCGCTGCAGCAACCATAAGACCGGGTGGAAGCGCGCTGTCTAGCTGAACGTTCATCGCTTCCATCTCCGCCTTAATCGTGCACTGACTGCTCGCCACCGTTGGGTTGGCGGATGCTAGTGGGCCGATGTATAGCGCGGTTCCGATCACGAAAGCCGCGGTAACGCACAACATAGTCTTGTTTCCGATCGATGAAAGTCTCGCGTTCAAGAGGCGCATGTCTTGTCCCAAGTCAAGAAGTTGTAGGCCGTTCCACCCAGGCCGAAGTATGTACTCGGATTTCGGGAGCCTGTCGTGGACAGCCAGGGATTAACCGTAGCGTAGAACCAGGAAGCGTTGTGGAAGTCCTGGTTGTACGACAGGTACTCTTGGTTGGACACCCCACCCATCATTTGACTGCTCAGCTGCCAGGTCTCAGCTGCCCACTCCGCATTGTTGGGGGTCCAGGGCATAACCTGAGAGTAGACCATAGTGTTGTCGACATAGTAGTTGTACGTGTTGTTGCTACTGGCCGTGATCTTGTAAGTCGTATAGCGGTTCTCAGGCTGGGCAGCGAAATTGACGTTTATCGGCTGTTGGCCGCTGATTTGGAATTGAATAACGACGTTCCTGCTGTTGGCCGACTTGTAGTTTCCGATCTGGGCATGATTCGCACCTGGGCCGCCGGCCAACATGACCCAGGCATAACTGAACCCATTGCCAGTGACATAGGGGTTGTAGTTGTAGATGTACGACGACACGCCGCCTACATATGAGCTTGGAAATTCACTGGACGCCGCCCAGTAGTACTGCCCGTCGGCGCTTCGGCCCGGATTGCATGACGCCGCGACCCTGCCGGCCGTGAACAAACCCAGGGGGATGATCAAGCTCCACGCCAGAAACAGAGGTAGAAACCTGTGTCTGAACATGATCCCTCCTCATTCATAACGACTGCAGCCATCTCGCGCTGCTGCATGCGCCCGTGCTCCTAGGTGGCACACGGTACCGGCACCGGGCCTCCGCCTTGGTCAGCTGCCACCTCGTAAACGGTGTTGGAACGGATGTCGATCTTCCGAGCGCCGTTCTTGCCTGACTCCATCCAAGTGCCCAATACGGTCCCGTCGCTTCTTGTGACCGCTACTGTCCATGGCAGGGGACGACTCGCGCTCGGAGTCATGGCCGAGTTCGGACCGCCGTGACAAACGAGGTGGGCCACGACCTCGCCGTTGATCGTGACATCGACGGGGGGGCCGTCGACGTTGACAACCGTTAGCGAGAACTCGCGATCCGAGGACGAAGACGACCCGGAGGGCCAGGAGAGGTAGCCGACGATCGCCACGACTGAAAGCAAGCCTGCGATCGAGGCCGAGAGCATCAGACGACTCTTGTTCGCCACTCAGAAGACCCTCAGTACCACCAAGCCCCTACAGCCATGGCAGAACATACGCGACTTTGGATTGCGGAGCTTCCTTCGGCAATAGGTCATCATCGGTATGAGTCACCCGGGCTTTGATGGAGACTCCGTCTCTTGGAGAATGGAGCCATGCCAGACAACGCCAACAACCACAGCAGCACCAAGCGCTATCCGCCTGAACTGAAGGAACGCGCCGTCCGGATGGTGTTCGAGGCGGTCGAGCAGACCGGCGAACGCACCGGAGCCGTCAGCCGTATCGCCCGCCAACTCGGGATCGGCGACCAATCTCTTCGCAACTGGGTTGCCCAGGCCGAGGTCGACCGCGGCAACCGCGCCGGCCTCACGACCGAAGAGCGCCGCCGGATGGTCCAGCTCGAACGCGAGAACAAAGAGCTGCGCCGGTCCAACGAGATCCTGAAGAGTGCCGCGGCTTTCTTCGCGCGGGAGCTCGACCCGCGATCCCCCAAATGACCCGCTACATCGACGAGCATGCCGGCTCGTTCGGGGTCGAGCCGATCTGCCGGACTCTGGAGATTGCCCCTTCCTCCTACTACGCCGCCCGCAGCCGGCCACCATCCGCGCGCTCGATGCAGTAGAGAAAGTTGTAACAAGCCCCCCGCCGGCCTACTGGAGCATCCACGAGCGGATCGCGGCGATACGAGGCGAACCCGCCCGATGACCCCGCGCATCGGGCCATACTCGCCGGTCGCAGCGATCTGGCGAAGGCCGTCGTGAACACCTCCGTCCTCAGCGTGCAGTTGCGGTTCGCACGCGATCTCGGCCGTCTCCGAGGTCAGGAGTGCCGTTTCCAGACAGGCTGACGGCATTTCCACCGGAATTTGCCGCCGATGGTACGCCGGATGGTACGCAGAAGCCTTGACTCTCCCGGTTGGCCGGCTTAGCGTCTTGGATGGCGACTGGCCCAGGTCCCGGTAAGGCATCCGGACCAAAAGAAGGCGCTCGCCCCCACTTTTCGGAGCCCCCTACGCGAGCTCTTCGCGGCGATAGCTGTGAGCAAAGCGTCGGCCGATTCTGGCTGTTCGAAATCTAGATAGGAGCCCATGACATGGCACTTAGCAGACACATCCCCATCAACAACGACCTCGTGTTCCCGTCAGGGGCATACGCCGTGGGAGGCGTAGAGCAGGTCATCGACTTCGAGGCCTCGACGCGCGAGCAAAAGGTTCAGGCGCACGATCGAGACTCCGGTCTGCCCCTCTGGGCGATCTCTGTGTTCGACGCCGATCCCGAGGCGCGCACGAAGGTCGTGAAGGTCAAGATCGCGGCCCGTACCCCGCCCGTTCTTCCTCAGGCGGCGGCTGGATCGCCATTCCCGGCAGTGTCGTTCGAGGGTCTGACTGCCACGGCCTACGTGGACACGTCGGGCTCTCGGCCTCGCCAGGCGTGGTCGTTTCGGGCGACTGCCGTCCGCGCGGCGACGCCGAAAGGGCAGGTCCCGCAGGCGCTCCATCGCGCGGAGCAGGGCGCCTAGGAGCAACCCGTGGTCGTCGATGCGTCCCGTACGACCTTCGAGCCGGCGCCCTTGGCGGTCCTGCACCGCCGCTACGGCGCCGGCGCACCGGCCGTCGTGGAGCTTATCCGCCGGACCGGCGGCTGCACCTCACCGATCCGCCTCGAAGGTGAGTCGGTCGCGTTCTCGGCAGGCTCAGGAGCAGTCCTGGCTCGGCGATCGACGCGGTCCGACGCTCCGGGCTTCGTCCTCGTCGCCTGTGGCAACCGACGTGAGTCGCGGTGTCCTCCCTGCTCGGAACGCTACCGCCGCGACGCCTACTTCCTCGTCGCGGCCGGCCTCGCAGGGGACGAGGCGAAAGGTGTCTCGACTGACGTTGCCTCGCACCCGCTCGTCTTCGCGACGTTCACCGCACCATCGTTCGGGGCGGTCCATCGTCGTGTGGTCGACGGGACTGGAGTCCGCCGCTGCCGGCTCGGCGGCCCGTCCGAGACCTGCGAACACGGTGCGTCCCTCCGCTGCCCCGAGCGTCATGCCCAGGACGATCCCCTGATCGGCCAGGCGCTCTGTCCGGACTGCTACGACTACGAGGCCGCGGCCCTCTGGAACGCGAACCTTGGAGCCCTGTGGCGGCGGACGATCACGTACCTGCCGCGTGAACTCGCCGCCTTGGGCGGACTTAGCGTCGCAGCCCTGCGGTCGCAGGTCCGCGTCGCCTACGCCAAGGTCGCCGAGTTCCAGGCTCGTGGGTCGGTGCACATCCATGCGGTCATCCGGCTCGACGGACCCGACGGTCCAGACACCGCGCCGGCGGGCGGAGCGACGGCGCAGCGGTTAGCGGAGGCCGTCGCCCGCACCGCGGCGCGAGTAGCGGTCACGGTGGCAGGACCCGGTGGACGAGAGCTGATCATCCGCTGGGGCAGCCAGATGGACACGAGACTGATCAAAGCCGACGGGGACGCCGGCGACGGGCACGGAGTCGGCGTCGCGGGCTACCTCGCCAAGTACGCCACCAAGGACGCACAGGCCGGCGGTGGTCTGGATCGACGGATCCGCGTAGAGGGAGTGATCGAGCGATCCAAGATCTCCGATCATGCCCGAGCGTTGATGCGCTCGGCCTGGGCCCTGAGCCCGCGCTGGGCCCATAGTCTCGGCTTTCGCGGCCACTTCCTGACCAAGGCTCGTCGGTACTCGGTGACGTTCGCTGCCCTGCGGGCCGTGCGGGCGGACTACCGAGCCCAGGCCGATCCCTGGCTCGCCCAGATCCGCGCCAGGGCCACCGGCGACCAGATCGTCATCCGACGGAGCTTCCACTACGCGGGATCAGGACTGAGCCCAGCGGAGCGGGCCGTTGCAGTGAGTTTCCGCACCAACGCAACCTCGCCGAGTCCTTCAGCACGGATCGGTTCTGCCGGGTCGAGGCCGAACCTAGGAATGCCGGTCAGCGCCCCTCTCCACTGGTCTCGGCATCGATCGGTGCCATGAACGAGCCGTCGATGCGCCTGCCTGGATCCGAACGGGTGCGCCGATCCGAGCGGCAGTCGTTACGAGGCGGCAGCCAGATCGTCAGGCCGATGCTCCTGCCGGTCGTGCCCTTGAACTCGCGTGGTCCGATGAGCGACCGGCTCATGGCGGCCGTAACGGAGCTGGTGGCCGCGCTACGAGACGAGATTGCGACCCAGCGTCGGCCGGACGAGCGGGAACCCGATCGGCTGCTGAGCATCGAGCAGGCCGCCCGGGCTCTCGGTATCGGTCGAACCGCCCTCTATTCGGAAATCGGGGCGGGCCGCATCCGGAGCGTCAAGGTCGGCCGGCGACGATTGGTTCCGTCCTCGGCTATCAGCGAGGTCGCCTCAGGGCAGGAGTGATCCGCGCTGCCGGAAGCTCCTTCGGTTGACGTGCCGGTCGGCTTGTCACTTCAGTGCTCTGTCCATCGCCTCGGCCGCTTCCCGGCGAAGATCGGGCGTAACGTGCTGGTAGATGTCGGCGGTGATCGCGATCGACGAATGGCCGAGCGTCTCGCTCACAACTTTGAGGGGTACGCCAGCGGCCAGGAGCAGTGTCGCCGCGGAATGCCTGAGATCGTGAAAGCGAAGCGGCTGCAGCCCAAGCCGTTCGACCGTCTTTCGGAAGCCGCTGGACACCGTATCAGGCTTGAACGGTTGGCCAACCTCGTTGGTAAAGATGAGGTCGTGCTCACCCTGCCAGGCCATGCCGGCAGCGAGTCTGGCGGCCGCCTGGCGCGCCTTCTGCCGTCGGAGGCCCTCTATGGCGATAGCCGGAAGCATGACCGTGCGTCGGCTCCGGGCCGTCTTGGGCTCCGCCAAGGCCCATGTGGTGTGTCGCTTGCCGTCCTCGCCTACGACCTGACCGGCCTCGGCGAGCGCACGTCGCACCACCAGCGAGCCGCCATCCGGCGCCAGATCGCCCCAGGACAGGCCGAGCAGCTCGCCGAGCCGGCAGCCGGTCCCGAGCGCGAGTGAGTACAGCGGGCCTCCTGGCTCGTCCGCAGTCGCCTCGAGCAGCCGATGGGCCTCTGAGGGCGAGAGCGCCCGCATCTCATGATGCGAGGCTCGTGGCGGCCGCGCCAGTGCCGCGGCATTGCGGTTGAGCAAGCCGTCGCGCATCGCATCGTTGAGGGCCCGTCTCAGGACCGATCGGGCGTGCCGAGCCGTCGCCGGCGCCAGGCCCCGGCCTACCAGCTCGGTCATCCGCAGCTCGACGTCCGCCGGCTGCAGCTTCGTGAGCGACCGCTTCGCCAGGTTGGCTGCGAAGCCGCCAGCGAGCCAGTACTGCTGCGAGTGGCGGACGTATTCCACATGCGTCGACGGGCGGATCCTGGTCCGGCAGGCCTCGAGCCAGCGCGGCAGGTAGGAGCCCAGTGTCTCGCCGGTGATCGCGCCGGCGGTGCTCTCTTTGCGCTTCGCGTCGAGCTTGCGGCTGACCTCGGAGCGCGTCCTCCCGCTCACGTAGACGCGTTTCTGAGTGCCGTTCGGGAGCGCGACCAAGACGGATCCACGCATGCGGCCGTCCGCCGTCTCGTAGATCGCCCCCTCACCAACTGAGCGTCGCGGCCCTTTGCCAGACGGGCTCACGGTGCGTTCCTCCTGTTTAGGAGCGCTTCTAGAGGCCTCTGGTTCCCGCCGGAGGCCTTCGCGCCGGCCAGGATTGTACGCCTGCGAAGCTGCCACGAAGCTGCCACGTGCCGCCAGGCGGTCCGTCCGATCAGTCTGCGGCTAGAACATTCGTACGGTTCGTGCGTGAACCGTGGTGCCGGAGCAGGGGCTCGAACCCTGACGCCCTTTCGGGCCGCGGAGTTTAAGTCCGCTGCGTATGCCTATTCCGCCACTCCGGCACGAGGGCTAGCGTAGCCGACGGCGTGCTCGTCGGTATCTCGACTCACGGTCGTGGACAACCAAGTCACCCACTTCTCACGCCCCGAGGCGGCCTCCATGTCTCGATTAGCCACCAACCGACTGGTTATCGAACTTCGAGGTCTGCGTCGGGGCCATCACAATCAAGAATGGAACTCACAAGCTTCGTTTCACGTTCGGGACGCCGCCACATCGCCCGATTCGCGCCCCCAGGGTCGTTCGTCGCTTGGATACCAGTCGTCTGGCGACTGTCCGTGAGGAACCGGAGCACCGGGCAAGGGGGATGGGCCCAGTGAGGCATCTCCACGCGCGGCCGGCCATTGGTGAGTCGCCGTGGGAACCTGGCCTCGAGACGGCTACGGGCTGATCCAGGGCGCCATCCTGGCCGGGTTGGAGGTGGGGTTGACGCGCATCCGCGGCACGTCGTACCGCGCGGCCCAGGTTTCCGTCTTGCCCCTGGTTGTGGTGACGGCGATCTTGATGTCGGGTATCTGGCTGACGACCGACACCACCGCGTCGCTGACGCCGCCCATCGGATAGGACAGCGACACCGGCCGGTGGCCCACCGCCGCAGCGATCTGCTCGGACGCATTCTCGACCTCGTCATGGACGCGCGCCAGGGTCGAGGACGACAGCGAGACGTGGTTCTCGGTGTGATTGCCGATCTCGTTGCCGGCAGCCTCGAGCGTTCTCATCTCCTCGGCCGACAGGCTGTCCTTCGTGTCGATTCGACTCGAAACGACGAAGAAGGTCCCCACGTAGCCGTACCGGCGCATGATCGGGAAGGCGTAGGTGTAGCCGTCCTCCCAGCCGTCATCGAACGTGAGCACGAATGTGTTCGGTGGAACCGTCCTGTTCTCGGCCATGTAGTCCGCCAGCGAGGCCATGGTGATCGTGTGCCAGCCGGCGTCGAAGAGGTCCTTGAGCTGGGCTGAGAACGTGTCCGGCGGAACTACCAAGCCGGGCTCGGAGTTGCCCGCCTCGGCCACTGGCACGACGCGGTGGTACATCAGCACAGGCACCTGGTAGATGCGGTTCGGGTCCGGGGTTGGGCCGGGCGCCGACCTGGCTGGCGACCGGGACGGCGCGGGACTGGCGCTGGTCTCAGCCGGAGGAAGCGTCGCTGTACCCAACGAGCCGATGGGCCCGATCGACTGATTCGGAGTCGGAATCGGCGAGTGGTCGCCCTGTTCGGCGCTCGTGTTCGCGCCCGGTGGCAGGGATCCGGTGGCGGCTGTCGTCGTCGCGGCCGACTGGCCGGACGCCGCACCGATACCCGCTGTCGGCCGCGCGCTCGCCGCGGCGGTTCCGCCGGCCGGCAAAGACGTGCAGCCAATCGCCACGATCAGCAAAAGGACCAGTGCGCCGCCGACGACTACCCTCGTCTCGACGCCTCGCGCGCGAGAAACCAACGCCACTCCATCTGGCTTTCCCCTGACCCAAGGCTACCACGCGTTCATGGCTGTCAGCCGTCGCGCGGCCGACTTCCGCCAGGTCCGGCTTGGGTGGAATTCACCGGAAGCTTCAGCAGAGGAACGCGAGGGCAGCGGCGGTATTGCCGTGGAGATCGCCGAGCAGGTAGCCATAGGCGGTACCGACACCAGTGGCTACTCGGTCCCCTACCGCATCGATGGCACTTACCGTGGTGGCGGCGGACGTCGCGATCGCGACGACGGTGTCGCTCGTGCCTAGATAGCTGTATGTCTCGGTCGGGTTCGTGCCGACGGTCCGGCTCGTATGACGCCCGAGGGCGTCGATGCTGAAGCTCGTGGTCGAGCCCTAAGCCGTGGTGATCGCGGTCAGGCGATCGGCGAGCTCGTAAGCGTAGGTGACCGACACGAGGGCGGGCGCCGGCGGCGGGCCGGCGGTCGCGCTCGCGGGCGAAGATGGGGCGCTGGTGTTGGCCGAGCCGTCGGCTGCGGTCACGGTGTAGGTGTGGGGACCGGCGGCGACATCGAGATCCGCGTAGCTCGTGGTGGCCGATACCGCGACCGGTGTGCCATCGCGGCTGACGGTGTAGCCCGCGATGTCGGTATCGGTCGGGGCGGTCCAGGCTAGAGCGATGCTGCTCGGGGCTGCATTGGCGCCAAGGTTGGTGGGTGGCGCGGGTTTGGTCGTATCCGCTGGTGGACCGGCTGCGGGCGTCTGCGCGCTCGTGGTGGCCGGCGCTGAGGAGTTGCCCGCGGCATCGACCGCGACGAGGCTGTACGTGTAGGTGGTCGACGCCGCGGTCGAGACGTCGGTGAAGCTCGTCGCGGTGCCTGGAACCTTGCGCGGCCACGCCATGGGTCGGCGCATCGGGGGAAGTGGAGGCGACGAGCGGATTCGAACCGCTGAATAGGGGTTTTGCAGTTCGCCCAGAGACGTCCGTAGAGGTTCGTCTGCGTCGGAAGTGAGCACGAAACGAACGGCCGTTCATATCACCTGACCGGCTGCGTCCGGCTCTGTTGCTACCGTACGTTGCTACCGCGCGCCCGGCCATCGCATGCCCGCAGTGGGGAGAAACACAGGCCCCGTCAGCGCGACGCCGAGTACATCCATCGCGCCGGTGTCTGGTGCCGCCGTCGCGGGATAGCTGCATGTGGTCGGAGGTTCAACTGGA
>PLNK01000102.1 GCA_003142755.1 Chloroflexota bacterium
CCGATCGGGACGCCGTCGTGGCGATAGGCGGCGACGAGATCGGGCAGCACCGCACCCGACTCCAGCGCGAAGCGCCCGAGCCAGCGCGAGACGATCTTGCCGGTCTGGGGATCGGTCGAGTTGTCCACTGTGTTCAGGCTACGAAAACCAGCGTCGTCGTGTACGGTCGAAATGCCAGGGTCGGACACAGCGGACGGCAGCGCGCCGAGGCCCGCGGGGGGCCCGGCGCGCGCGGTTGCCGTCGCTGGTTTCCAGCCGGCGTGGGCTCCAGGGGGTGCGCCTTCAACTCGCCGCCCCGAAGCCCATCGTGTCGCCGACGTGGGATGCATTGGTTGATGCTCCGCCTACCCGGCCACGCCAGCCGGTTGCGCAGAGCGGACGCCCGAGGCATCGCCAACTCCGTTGGCGATGCCGATGGCCTGATCGAGGTCGGCGATGATGTCGTCGATGTGCTCGATGCCGACGGAGATCCGGACCAGCTCCGGAGATACGCCACTGGCCACCTGATCGGCCGCTGACAACTGCTGGTGGGTAGTGGAGGCCGGATGGATGATCAGGCTCTTGGCGTCGCCGACGTTGGCCAGCAGGCTGAAGAGCTTGACCGAGTCGATGAGCTTGCGGCCGGCTTCGACGCCACCCTTGAGCCCGAAGGTAACGACTCCACCGAAGCCGCCGGAGAGGTACTTGGTGGCGTTCTTGTGGGACGGGTGCGACGCCAGGCCGGGGTAGCTGACCCACTCGATCGACGGGTTCTTCTCGAGCCACTGGGCCACTGCCAGCGCGTTGGAGCTGTGGCGCTCGATGCGCAGCGGCAGCGACTCGAGGCCCTGCAGGAACAGGAACGAGTTAAACGGGCTCAGCGCCGGTCCCAGGTCGCGCAGGAGCTGGACCCGGAGCTTGAGGATGAAGGCCAGGTTGCCAAAGGCGCCGGTGTAGCTGACGCCGTGGTAGGAGGGATCCGGGTCCACGAAGTCGGTCTTGAACCGCGGCGACGCGGCCCAGTCGAACTTGCCGCTGTCTACGACAACGCCGCCGATGGCGGTGCCGTGGCCGCCGATCCACTTGGTGGCCGAGTGGACGATGATGTCGACCCCCCACTCGAACGGCTTGGAGAGGATGGGAGCAAATGTGTTGTCGACGACCACCGGCACGCCGTGCTTGTGGGCGATCGCGGCGATCGCCTCGAAGTCGGGCACGTCCAGCCGCGGGTTGCCGATGGTCTCGAGATAGACGGCCTTCGTCCGGCCGTCGATCGCCTTGTCGAACTGCTCCACCTTGGAACCGTCGACGAAGCGGAAGTCGATGCCGTACTTGGGAAGCGTGTACTGGAAGAGGTTGTAGGTGCCGCCGTAGAGCGACGCGCTGGTCACGATGTTGTCGCCGGCGCGGGCCAGGTTCAGGATCGTCAGCGTCTCGGCCGCCTGGCCGGATGCGACGCCCAGCGCCCCGACGCCACCCTCCAGAGCGGCGATCCGCTGCTCGAACACATCCGTGGTCGGGTTCATGATCCGGGTGTAAATGTTCCCGAACTCCTGCAGCCCAAACAGGCGGGCGGCGTGGTCCGCGTTGTCGAAGACGTAGCTGGTCGTGGCGTAGATGGGGACCGCGCGTGCCTTCGTCGTGGGGTCGACGCTCTGGCCGGCGTGGATGGCGAGGGTTTCGTTCTTCTGCGTGGGAGTGTTCTGGTCGGACACGGTGGTTCTCCTGGGATTGGCCGCCCGAAGGCGGTGGTAGCCAAACCTGTGGTGATCCCGGGGGCCCTGTTGGGCGCTTGAGTTCGGCGGCTACCCGACGTAGGGCCAAGCAGGCTTGGCCTTGGAGAAACAAAGAACCGCGGCTCCTTCGTGGAACCGCGGCCCCGGGCCATTCGGTTTGGCTACGCTTCTAGGTGAGCCAGAACCTCAGACGCCATCCTCCGCACTTCGGGGCCGCCGGGTCATGGCCATCATGGAACTGCGCAGGCTGGAAGCCTTGCGCAAGTTCTCCGGTCGGCTGAAGGTGCTGGCGTTCATTGGACGCGAAGTGTAAGGGCACAACTGCGGTTTGCGCAAGCGCAGTCTCGTGACGACCGCCTGACCAGGCTGGCTGGTCGCGCCGGCTGCTGGTCGGGCGTCCACCGGACCCATCCAAAGTGCCCCGGAGCTGCGAATTCCGGTCATCCATCCGACCGACTCGAGGGGGCCTCTAGGTCATGTGACCAGTCGATTCGGGTCGCGACAAGTCTTGACCCGCCCCTGGTCAGGGGATATGTTTGCTGGTGCCACAAACCCTGGTATCCGCAGTTGGCGAGAGCGCGTGTGTCCCGCACCGCGGCTTCCGCATGCCAAGAATCACTCTAGCTTTTTGGAGGAGCCATGGGTCTCTTTATACGTAGCGCCAGCGCTTCGCGAGGCCGCCGCCCGCGTTTGATGGTGCTCATAACCGGGCTGGCCATCAGCGCCTTGGCCCTGTCGGCGGTTTCCGTCCTACCTTCGTCGACGGTACTAGCCGCAACAACACCGATCTCGCAGGGCAAGCCGACGACCGCATCCTCGATCGAGAATGCCGGCACGCCTGCTGCGAGTGCCACGGACGGCAATACCGGCACCCGCTGGTCGTCCGCGTTCAGTGACCCGCAGTGGCTGCAGGTCGATCTTGGCGCGACCACCTCGATCAACCAGGTCATCCTCATCTGGGAGACCGCGTACGCCAAGTCCTTCCAGATCCAGACCTCGCCCGACGGGACCAACTGGACGTCGATCTACTCGACCACGACCGGCACCGGCGGAACCCAGACCCTCAACGTCACCGGCAGCGGCCGATACGTCCGGATGTACGGCACCGTCCGCAGCACCGGCTACGGCTACTCCCTGTGGGAGTTCCAGGTCTTCGCTGGCGTGCCCCCGACGCCGACCCCAACCGTCGCCCCGACCGCCACACCGGTCCCGAGCGGCTGCGGCACGACCAACGTCGCCCAGGGCAAGACCGCGACGACTTCCTCGACCGAGAATGCCGGCACCCCCGCCTCCGCGGCAGTCGACGGCAACACCGGCACGCGCTGGTCGTCCGCCTACTCCGATCCCCAGTGGCTCGAGGTCGACCTCGGGTCCGTCCAGACGATCTGCAAGGTCGTCATCAACTGGGAAGCCGCGTACGCCAAGTCCTTCCAGATCCAGGTCTCGACCGATAATGTCAACTGGACCTCGATCTACTCGACAACGACCGGCACCGGCGGCATCCAGACCCTGACCGTCAGCGGCACCGGCCGCTACATTCGGGTCTACTGCACGGTTCGGGCTCTCGCCTACGGCGACTCGATCTGGGAGTTCCAGGTCTTCGTCGGCGGCCCGACCCCGACCCCGACCCCGACCGGGGCACCGACGCCGACCCCCATCATCACTCCGACCCCCACCGCCACCACGTCGACGGGCGTTTGCAGCCAGCCTGCAGCCCCGAACTTCGGCCCCAACATGCACATCTTCGATACGACCATGTCGGCGGCCACGATCCAGACTCAGCTGACCAATGACTTCAACCTGTTGAAGGACACCGTGACCGCGCAGTTCGCGGAGAACCGCGCCGCCGAAGTGTTCAAGCCGGGCACCTACAACGTCACGGCCAACGTCGGCTTCTATGAGTCGATCGCGGGCGCAGGCCTGAACCCGACCGACGTCGTGATCAACGGTGACGTCACCGTTGATGCCTTCAACTCAGAAGACGCCGGCAATGCGACCCAGAACTTCTGGCGCTCTGCCGAGAACCTGACCATAAACCCGTCGTCCGGTACCGACCGCTGGGGCGTCGCCCAGGCAGCGCCTCTCCGTCGCATCCAGGTCAACGGTGGCCTCAACCTCTTCCCGGCAAGCTATGGCTGGGCGAGCGGCGGCTACATCTCCGACGTCAAGGTCACCGGCGCGGTGTCCTCCGTCGAGCAGCAGCAGTGGTACTCGAAGAACAGCAACTTCGGTAGCTGGTCCGGCTCGGTCTGGAACATGGTCTTCTCGGGCGTCACCGGCGCCCCGGCGGCCAGCTTCCCGACTCCGCCGATGACCGTCCTCGCGACCACCCCGGTCTCCCGCGACGTTCCGTACCTCTACTGGACCGGCAGCGCCTGGAACGTCTTCGTTCCGAGCCTCCAGACCAACAAGTCCGGCACCAGCTGGCCGAACACCCCCGGCACCTCGCTGCCGATGACCCAGTTCTTCGTTGTGACGCCCGGTGCGACCACCGCGCAGATCACCGGCGCGCTGGCCAACGGCTGCAACCTCTTCTTCACCCCTGGTGTCTACCACGTCAACCAGACGCTCAACGTCACCAAGGCCAACGCCGTGATCATGGGCATCGGCTATCCGACGATCGTCAATGACAACGGTGTAGACGCCATGCACGTCGCCGACGTCGACGGTGTCCGCCTCAAGGGCCTGCTCTTCGATGCCGGCACCACCCAGGCCAACACCCAGCTGACCATCGGCACCGCGGGCAACACCACCAGCCA
Organism: Chloroflexota bacterium; assembly: GCA_003142755.1. Lineage (GTDB taxonomy): Bacteria > Chloroflexota > Limnocylindria > Limnocylindrales > CSP1-4 > Fen-1039. The sequence goes on from PLNK01000102.1 coordinate 4,475, forward strand.
TGCCAGCAACCCGACCACGATCCAGGACGTCTTCTTCCGGGTCGGCGGCGAGTTCGCGGGCAAGGTGACCTACAGCCTTACCGTCAACAGCTATGACACGATCATCGACCACATCTGGGCCTGGCGCGCCGACCACGGGGCCGGCGTGGGCTGGACATCCAACACGGCCGACACCGGTCTGACCGTGAACGGCAACAACGTCCTCGCCACCGGGCTCTTCGTCGAGCACTATCAGAAGTGGGACGTCGTCTGGAACGGCCAGAACGGCAAGACCATCTTCTTCCAGAACGAGATCGGATACGACGAACCGAATCAGGCCTCGTTCATGGATGGCACCACCAACGGCTACGCGGCCTACAAGGTGTCGAACAACGTCACGACGCACGAGGCATGGGGATTGGGCAGTTATGTCCTCTTCAATGCCGACCCGAGCATCGTCGTTGACCACGCCTTCCAGGCGCCGAACACGCCGAACGTCAAGTTCCACAACCTGACGACAATCTCGCTAGCGAAGGGGGTCATCCTGCACGTCATCAACAACGTCGGCGGTGCGACGCCGATCACCGTCGTGCCAGTGACCGTGACCTCTTACCCGTGATCGTTCGTCTCCGGCGGTAACTCCAGGGGAGTGGCTGCGCCGGCCGACCCGAACTCTCGGGCCGGTCGGCGCTTTTCTGTGACCCGTTCCGGCCTAAGCTTGTGGCATCCGCCCCGCCGCTCGCCATTCGCCGGAGATGTCATGACCGCCCCCGCCAAGTCGCACTCGTACGGCATCGAGACCCAGGCCGTCCATGCCGGGACAGCTCCGGAGCCCGTCACCGGTGCCCGTAACGTGCCGATCTTCCAGACGACCGCCTATGCGTTCCACGACGCCGACCACGCCGCCGCGCTGTTCAACCTGGAGGCCGAGGGCTACATCTACACGCGCCTGGGCAACCCGACCGTGGCGGCCCTCGAGGGACGCGTGGCGAGTCTGGAGGGAGGGACGGCAGCCGTCGCCGCGGCGTCCGGCCACGCGGCGCAGATGCTGGCCTTCTACACGCTGATGGGCCCGGGCGACCATTTCGTGGCGTCGCGGTTCCTGTATGGCGGCTCCATCACACAGTTCAGCCACACCTTCCCGCGGCTGGGCTGGCACGGCACATTCGTCGACCCAAGCGATGCAGACGAGGTTCGGGCGGCGATCACGCCTCGAACCCGGCTCATCTTCACCGAGAGTCTGGCCAATCCGGGCGGCGTGGTCGTTGATCTGGCCGCGCTGGCGGACATCTCGCATGCGAACGGTCTGCCGCTCGTCGTCGACAACACCCTGGCCACGCCTTATCTGTGGCGGCCGTTCGAGTGGGGCGCGGACATCGTCACTCACTCCATGACCAAGTTCCTCTCCGGCCACGGCACCTCGATGGGCGGCATCGTCGTCGAATCGGGCAAGTTCGATTGGGCGGCCGGCGGCAAGTTCCCGGCCCTGACCGAGCCCGATCCGGCCTACCACGGCCTCGACTTCTACGACAAGTTCGGCGACGTGGCGTTCTCGATGAAGACGCGGGCCGTGGCGCTGCGCGACCTGGGACCGGCCCTGTCGCCCCAGAACGCCTTCTACATCTTGACGGGCATCGAGACGCTGCCCCTGCGCATGGACCGCCACTGCGCCAACGCCATGGCCGTGGCCACGTTCCTGGCGGCGCACCCGGCGGTTGCGTGGGTGAGCTACGCGGGCTTGCCTTCGAACCCGTATAACGCGCTGGCCAAACGCTACCTGCCGAAGGGCGCGGGCTCGGTCTTCACCTTCGGGCTCAAGGGCGGCTACGAGGCCGGCATCAAGGTCGTCGAGTCGGTCGAGCTGTGGACGCACCTGGCCAACGTCGGCGACACGCGGTCGCTGATCATCCACCCCGCCTCCACTACTCACCGCCAGCTCACCGACGAGCAACGCGAGGCGGCCGGCGCGGGCAACGACGTGATCCGCCTCTCGGTGGGCATCGAGACGGCCGCCGACCTGATCGCGGACCTCGATCAAGCCCTGGGTCGGGCCAGNNCGAGATCGATGGCCTCGAACGATCTTGTGTCCACCCTGAGCAGCTCGCCGGGTAGCTCGAGCGGCTGGCCAGCGACCCGCCGCAAGCTGGGTACACATTCCGGAAGACGCTGCAGGGTTCC
>PLNK01000168.1:0-6632 GCA_003142755.1 Chloroflexota bacterium
CGAAGGCCGCCGCCAAGGCCGCCGAAGCTCCAGCCAAGGCGGATGTTCCGGCCAAGGCCGCCGCCAAGGCCGCTCCTAAGGCCGCCGCCAAGCCCGCGCCCAAGCCCGCAAAGACCGATGCACCTGCCGGCGACGCTGCCACCAAGCGACCCGCGCGGACCAAGAAGGACGAATAAGCGATGGCCCACAAGAAGGCAGGCTCCAGCTCCAAGAACGGCCGCGATAGCGTCGGCCAGCGTCTGGGCTGCAAGGCCGGCGACGGTCAATTCGTCACCGCCGGCTCGATCATCGTTCGCCAGCGCGGCATGACCTTCAGGGCCGGACCCGGGGCCGGTCTGGCCCACGACTACAGCGTCTTTGCCATGATCGACGGGACCGTTCACTTCGAGCACGAGACGCGGCTCAAGAAGCGGATCCGCATCGAGGCCATCCCGGGCGAGTAAGCCCCAGTAAACACTTGCGGCCGGCGCACAACGCCGCCCGTGCCACGGACGACCACCGGCGGGGAACCGAGCGGAAGGCGCCCCGGAGTTGCACAGATGAAGTCGAAGATCCATCCCAAGTACCAGCAGGCGAACGTGAAGTGCGCCTCGTGTGGCACGACCTTCGAGATCGGTTCGACTCGGACCGAGCTGCGCGTCGATGTCTGCAACAGCTGCCACCCGTTCTTCACGGGCAAGCAGATGATTCTGGACACCGCGGGCCAGGTCGAGCGGTTCCAGCGTCGCCTCGAGCGCACCCAGCGGGCATAGCGCTCGTCAATCGAGCTTTCTCGGAGGACCCTCGTTCGGTCTGGAGCGTAAGCAAGCCCCAGGTCGAGGGAGGGTCCTTCTGATTCCACCGAGCCCCGCGAATGGCCTGCGGTAGCGAGGAATTCCGGCCGGCACATCACCCATTTGGGCGGGCTGCTCCCTCTATACAGTGCACCGGCAGATGGGAGACACCGAGTTGGGGATGGAAGCAGTGGCCGTGAGAGGCTCAACGTCGGCCGTCGACGAGATGCTCGTCGACCACTCCGCCGTATTGCTGGCAGCCGCACGGCTCATCACGATGAACGAGGCCGAGGCCCAGGACGTGGTCCAGGTCACGTTCGAGATCGCCCTGCGGCGCGGTCACACCCTTCGCGAACCGGGATCGCTGCGCGCCTGGCTGCTGGCCATCGAGGCCCGCGAGGCGGTCCGCCGAGTCAGGGCGATGCGGCGGCTGCTGCCGTTCGGGCCGCACGTCCGCGAGTTGCCCGATCCGGGGCCGGCCCACGACCAGACCATCGCCCTGCGTGAGGGGCTCCGCGCCCTGCCCCGCCGCGTCCGCGCTGCGATTGCTCTCCACTATCTCGCCGGTTACTCGGTTCGCGAAACGGCCTCTGTCCTTGGTGTAGGCGAGAACACGATCAAGACGCAGCTGAAGACGGGCCTGGCCCGACTTCGCGAGGAACTCAGAGATGAATGACTGGCCCGTAGATCCCGAGTTGGATTCGAAGCTGCGGCGGCTGGTGGACGCCGAGCTCACGGCTGCGGCCTCGGAGCGGGTAACGCTGCGGCGGCGATCGAGGGGGCGCAACGATCGAGCCATCGCGGGCATTGGATTGCTCGCGGTCGTGGTCCTCGTTGCGTCGCTGGCCGTGCGGATGCAGCTGAGATCTGGGACGGGCGAGGGCGGAATCGACGCCAGTGCTTCGCCGAGCGAGGCGGCCAGCCCGACGGCCGGGGCGACCGTTGAGGCGCCGATAACCCCGCCGGGGGCGCCGAGTGGCAGCCCCGTCGTTTGGCCCACACCGACGGGATCCTTGCCGCCCGGCGCGACGATGACCTGTTATCCCGACAAGAGTATCTCGGTCACGCTTGCCGACGGCCGCGTGCTCATCGTCGGTGGCTGCGACGCCTCAGATCCCGCAGCCGGGCGGGCGTCCGAGGTCTACGACCCACAGACGTCGAAGTTCAGCCACACCGCGCCGACCTCCACGGATCGGGGGTTCGGCACGGCAACGCTTCTCCAGAATGGCCAGGTCCTGGTCGCGGGTGGCAGTGACGAAGCTGCGGAGTTGTACGACGCGCTGACCGGCACGTTCGCCGCCGCCGGGCCGATGAACGTGGCGCGCAGTCTCGCCTGCGCCACACGCCTGACCGACGGGCGCATCCTGATGGCCGGTGGAGACGCCGGTGGCACGGCCGAGATCTACGACCCGGCGACGGGCAAGTTCACCCTCACCGGCCCCATGAGCGCGACCCACGACGGCTATAGCTGCTCGGCGCTTCTTTCCGACGGCCGCGTCCTGGTGGTGGGCGGCGAACAGGCGCCCGCCGCGAGCAGCGCCGAGATCTACGACCCGGTGAGTGGCAAGTTCAGCCCGACCGGGTCGATGGCCTCGGGCCGGAGCGTCTACTTCGCCACTGCCGCGCTGGCGAGTGGCAAGGTGCTGGTGGTTGGCGGCGACGAGAAGGGCACGGCCGAACTCTTCGACCCCGCCACAGGGAAGTTCAGCCCGACCGGATCGACCACTCGCATCCAGGAGGTATGGGGATCCGCGGCGCTCCTCGACGGGCGAGTCCTCGTCGTAGGCCCGGATCCCAACGCCCCGACCATCGAGGCCGGGTTCCGTGAGATCGGCGGCTCGGTCCTGGCCGACTACCGCGGCGGCGAGCCCGTCACCGGCCGGCCGCGCGTCACAGCCGTTGCGCCGATGTGGATGATGGCCGAGATCTACGACCCCGCCACCGGCACCTTTACGGCCGCCGGCACCATGAAGGTTCCGCGGAGCAACTTCTCGGGCAGCCTGCTCGCGGACGGCCGCTACCTTGCGGTCGGGGGTGGGTCGGATACGGCCGAGCTGTTCGACCCCAAGACGGGTGAGTGGACTCTGAACGGCGGCTGATGGGGTAGTAGTGAGTCGCTCGTTGCGGCCCGGCGCGGCGAGTGGGGCCGTCGCGATCCACTCCGGTAGACTTCCCCGCATGGCTACCTATCAGTACGGCGGACAGGCCCTCATCGAAGGCGTCCTCATGCGCGGCCGCAACGCGCTCGCAATCGCGCTGCGCCACCCGGACGGCTCGATCGTCTGGGCCACCGAGCGCCTGGACCTGGGACTCCGTGCCCGGCGGGCAATGAAGCTGCCGTTCCTGCGCGGGCTGGTCGTCCTGTACGACACGCTCGTCACCGGCACCCGCTGGCTCGTGCGGTCGGCCACGCTCCAGGCCCTGGAGGCCGAGGGTGGCGAAGGGGACGAAGGCGGAACCGCAGCGAGTGGCGGAACCGTAGCCTCGGTTGGCGGGGTGCTCAAAACGCTGGCGGTGGTCATCGGCGGTCCGGCACTCTGCGCCGCGGCCGGGAAGGGCTCCGGCAAGGGCGCGGACACCGACGGAACAGCCACCTCCTGGTATACGGATCCGGACGCGGAGGCCTCCCCGGTCCCGGCCGCTCCACCAGCGCCCGCCGAGCAGGGCCTCGGCAAGGGCTACACCGTTGCCGTCGGCGGCATGCTGCTGCTCACCCTGGCCGTGGGCGTCGTCATCTTCTTCCTGGTACCGCTGCTCCTCGCCCAGGCCACCGTCGGGCGAGTGGATCAGGGCTTCGGGCTGCAACTCTCGGAGGGCTTCATTCGGGTCGTCATCTTCGTCGGCTACTTGCTGCTCGTCGGCCGCGCGGCCGATGTGAGCCGCACCTTCCAGTACCACGGCGCCGAACACATGTCGATCCACACCCTCGAAGCCGGCGATCCGCTGACGACCGAAGCCGCGCACAAATACCCGACGGCACATCCGCGCTGCGGCACCGAGTTTCTCGTCGTCGTCCTGATCGTGTCGATCCTGGCCTTCGCCGTGGTCGGCAAGCTGCCACCCCTCTGGCTCGTGGTTTCGCGCGTGATCTTGATCCCGGTCATCGCCGCGATCAGCTACGAGATCCTCCAGCTCGGAGCGCGCCATCGCCGTCACCGGTTGGTTCGCTGGCTGTGGTCGCCGGGTATCTGGGTCCAGGCCATCACCACCCGCCAGCCGACCGACGACATGATCGAGGTCGCCATCGTGTCTCTCGAGAAGGCCTTGACGTCCGACGGCGGAGAGATCCCGGCGGGCAGCTCGATGCTGGCCTGTCGGCCGCTGAGCGGGGCCGAGGCCGAAGCCGCGCCGGCCGCGGCGCTCTGAGGGCCAGCACAAACCATGCTCGACGCCAAGCTCATCGACATCGCCGCCCAATACGACGCCCTCAACGCCGAGCTGACCCTGCCCGAGACGGGCTCGGACGCGGCCGCGCTCAAGCGAATCGGCAAAGAGCTCTCGCAGCTCGAGCCTGTCGTCGAGGCCTGGCGTGAGCTGCTCGCCGCCCGCAAGGAGCTGACTGAGGTTCGCGAGATGCGCGACTCGGGCGACGAGGAAATGCACACGCTCGCCCTCGAGGAGATCCGCCGCCTGGAAGCGCACGAGACCGAGCTGATCGAGTCGCTGCGCGTCCAGCTGCTGCCGCGCGATCCCCTCGACGAGAAGAACGTGATCCTCGAGATCCGGGCCGGGACCGGCGGCGACGAGGCCAAGCTGTTCGCCGCGGAGCTGCTGCGGATGTACCTGCGCTACGCCGAGCGGCATCGAATGAACGCCGAGATACTCCACGCCGAGGAGAACGGCATCGGCGGCATAGGTGAGGCCATCGTCGAGATCGACGGCCGCGGCGCCTACAGCCGGCTCAAGTTCGAGGCCGGCGTGCATCGGGTCCAGCGCATCCCCGTCACCGAATCGAGCGGCCGACTCCACACCTCTACGGCCACCGTCGCCGTGATGCCCGAGGCCGAGGAGGTCGACGTCCAGATCGACGAGAAGGACATCCGGGTCGATGTCTATCGGTCCACCGGGCACGGCGGGCAGTCGGTCAACACCACCGACTCGGCCGTCCGGATCACCCACATGCCGTCCGGCCTCGTGGTCACCATCCAGGACGAGAAGAGCCAGATCAAGAACAAGGCCAAGGCCTTGTCCGTGTTGCGAAGCCGGTTGCTGGATCGCGAGCGGGCCAAGGCGGCCGAAACCTCATCGGCGCTAAGGCGGAGCATGGTCGGCTCGGGCGAACGTGCCGAGAAGGTTCGGACGTACAACTTTCCTCAAGACCGTCTGACCGACCACCGCATCCACCTCGACCTGCACAACCTGCCCGGGGTCATGGACGGCGACATCGACAAGCTGATCGACGCCCTCAGCACCACGTATCAGGCCGAGCGGCTGGCCATGCTCGGGTCCGAAGGCTCCGACGCGTGACGCGCTAGCGGCAGGATTGGCATGACGACCATCGGCGAGCTTCTCAAGTCGAGCACGACGCGCCTCCGCGCGTCCGGTTCCGAGAGTGCCCGGCTGGATGCCGAACTGCTTCTCGGCTGGGCCATCGGCGCCGAGAGGACGGCCGTGATCGCCCACCCCGACGCCCCAGTCGGGGCGGATGCCGCGACAGCCTTCGAGGCCGCGCTGGTGCGGCGCGAAGCCGGCGAGCCCGTGGCCTACATCCGCGGCATCAAGGAGTTCCACGGGCTGGCCTTCGAGGTCGATCGGCGGGCCTTGATTCCGCGGCCCGAGACGGAGCTGCTCGTGAGCGAAGCCGAGCGAGAAGTTGCCTGGCGCCTGACGTCGGCCCCGCGGTCGCCCGGAACCCCCAACGTCCGGATCGTGGACGTCGGCACCGGCTCCGGGGCGGTCGCGATCGCCCTGGCGTCACTGCTGGCCGCGAGGCGGATGCTGCCCGAAGTCACGATCCTGGCGGTCGACAGCTCGGCCGATGCGCTCGCCCTGGCCCGCGAGAACGCCGTGGGCCATGCGGTGGCCGACACGGTCGAGTTCGTCGAGGCGGACCTGCTGCCGGCGACCGAGGGCCCGTTCGACCTGATCCTGGCCAACCTGCCATACATTCCGTCGGCCGAGGTCGACCGGCTGCCCGTGGCTGCCGCCTTCGAGCCTCGAGTCGCGCTCGACGGCGGGCCGGACGGGCTGGCGGTCATCAGGCGGCTCGTGGCCTCGCTTCCGGCCGCGCTCGCCGCCGGCGGGTCCGCACTGCTCGAGATCGGCTTCGACCAGGGGCCAGCGGTCGGCGCAATCGTTGCGGGCCTGCCCGGGGGCTGGTCCTGCCGGATCCAGGCCGACCTGTCGGGAAGGCCGCGCCTGGCGCACGTGGAACGCGCCGCCACCACTCGGACCGGGGGCCGTTGATGCCGGAGCCACAGCTGCCGATCCGCCTGATCGCGCTGGACATCGATGGCACGCTCGTCGGCGACGACCTCGTCATCGGCGAGAGGACCCGCTCAGCCGTCGCCGAAGCGATCCGGCGAGGGATTGCCGTGTCACTGGTCACTGGCCGGATGGCCACGAGCGCGGTGCCGTTCGCCCAGGCGCTGGGCCTCACCGGCCCNNCTCACGCCGCACTTCAACCACCTGGAGTGGATGATCGTCGGGTCGAACGAGGAGCGGCTGGAGGAGTATCGGCTGTTTGTCGGCGACCGCCTGCGCGTGGTCTCGGACATCGTGGCTCGGTCGGCCAGACCCGTGACCAAGGTCGTGGCCATCGGCGACGGCAATCACTCGCTCGACGTGCTCGACGAGGGCCGGGCCCACTTCGCCGGCCGAGCCGAGGTCACACTCAGCCACCCGCGCTTCCTCGAGTTC
>PLNK01000168.1:6666-6791 GCA_003142755.1 Chloroflexota bacterium
CTGGAGATGATCAGCGAGGTGGGCCACGGCGTGGCGATGCCCAGCGCCCCGCCGGCCGTCCAGGCCGCCGCTCGCTACGTGGCACCATCGGTCGCAGACGAAGGCGCGGCCCAGATGATCGAGCG
>PLNK01000171.1 GCA_003142755.1 Chloroflexota bacterium
GCACTGAATGATCGAGGTGACCGGCGTGGTCAGCGAGGTCGTGGTGGTCGTGCACGTATGGCCGAGGGCTCCGTCAGTGGGGTCGCCCGCGGAGCCGAGACACTCGTACACCGTGACGACCGCGGAGCCGCCGCTGGCGGTGACGGTGTTGACGATGGTGATCTGGCAGATGATGCCTTCACCACCGGCGTTGCCGATGTCCGTGGAACACGCTCCGACCGCGCTGAGCGGGGCGGCCGACACGGGCAGCGTGGTGATGAGGGATACGGGCGCCAGCAGCGCGAAGGCGGCCAGGCTCCGCAAGAGGACGGTCACTGGAGAACGCATATAAACCTGCCAATCCGAGCCTTGGCATCATCGGAACGACACTCGTCCGCGGCGATATCCCTGTACCCGCGGCCATCGCGTGCCCTACGGCCACTGCTTCCAATTCACCATAGGCCGGTTCCGGCGCCGGTCGCGAGGATGAAAACCATTACAACGACGCGTAGCCGGCGAACTCAAGCATGGCCTCCGCGGTGGATTACGCGCCCGCGGCGGTCTCGAACCTCAGTCTCGGTTCGTAGCTGGCCCCAACTGTAGCCGGCAGCCACGACGCCCCTGCCACTGGGGCCACGACGGCGTTGGAGAGCATTCGCAGCGTCCGAGGGGCGACCCGGAAGGCGGCGGTGTCCGTGCCCGCGGCAGCCCAGACCCACTGGTACTGGCACAGATCCTGATCCATCACGACTCGTACGTCGCGGCCGTGCCCAAAGGGCGGGATGCCGCCAACGGCGAAGCCGGTGAGATCGCGTGCCTCGCGGGCGCTGGCCGCGCGAAGGGCAACCTCGCCCACCACCGCGGCAAGCTGACGCAGGTCAACCTGATTGCGCCCCGAGACCAGGCAGACGGTGGAAGCCAGTCGGCCGTCGGCGCGCGGCGCCACGAAGACGAGCGACCTCACGATCTGACCCAGGTCGGCATCGAGCGTCCGCGCGGCGTCGGCCGCGGTGCGGGTCGAGCTGGGCACGACCCGAATGTCGAGCGCGACGCCCTTGCGAGATGCGACCCCGACGACCCGTTGAGTAGCCGGGTGCAAGAGAACGGTCATGTCTCGTGGGTCTTCCATGCTTCGGCCTGGGCAAGGTAGAAGCAGGATCGGTCCCACCGTCTTGGGGCCGATCCTGCTAGGCGGTTTCGAGTGGAACGCCCCGAGGGCGCGTGCGTGGATCAGCGGCGACCGTTGAGCAGGCGGCGCCGGCCACCCAGACTGTCGTACACGAGGATGACGATGATCGCGCCGACAACGGCGACGACGATGCTCGTCAGGTTGACGCCGGTCACGTCCGCGATATGGAAGAGGTCAGAGGCGACCCAGCCGCCGACGACCGCGCCCACGATTCCGAGCACGATCATCAACACCAGGCCCTCGCGGGTACCCATGATCTCGCTGGCCAGAAAGCCGGCGATGGCGCCGACAACGATCCAGGCAACCAGTGTCATCTGAGGAATGTCCATGAAAGTCCTTCTCCCTTAGCAGGCGCAAGCCGAAAGTCGGTCGGCGGGGACTGCGTTCTTTGCGGCTTGGTCGAGACTCGATAGTGATACCTGCCGGAGCGTCGTGCGAGGATGAAAACCCCAAGATGCGCCTGCATCATCAACCGTAGAATGTGAGCATCGTGGCGCGACCGAAGGACCTCCAAGAATCTCAGCTCGTCGTGGTCGGCTCCTCGGCGGGCGGCATCGAGGCGCTCTCGCGCCTCGTGGCAAGCCTGCCGGCCGACTTCCCCGCACCGATCGTGATTGCCCAGCATCTCGACCCCCGCCGGCCGAGCCACCTGCACGAGATTCTCGCCCGTCGTGCGACGCTGCCCGTCCGAGTGGTCGAGGAGCGGGAGGCTCTGGAGAACGGAGTGATCTTCGTTGTCCCGTCCAATCGGCTGGTGGAGATCAGCCACGGCGACCTGCGGCTCAGCGTGGCCAAGGCTGGTGCAGTCGCTCCCTCCATCGACGTGCTATTCGAGAGCGCAGCCAGCGTCTTCGGTCCCGGGCTCATCGCCGTGATCCTCACGGGCAGCGGGTCTGACGGATCCGCAGGAGCCTGGCACGTCAAGAAGGCGGGCGGCGCGGTCGTCATCGAGAACCCCGCAACGGCTATGTTCCCCTCGATGCCGAGCTCGATCCCTCCTTCCCTGGTCGACGCGACGGCCGACCTCGACTCTCTCGGATCGATCCTGTGCGATCTCCTGGCGGCCGGCAAAGCTCCGGCCGAGGGGCCTGATCACGACGATCTTCGCGACCTCATCGAACGGATCCACGAGCGAAGCGGCATCGACTTCGGCAGCTACAAGCCGGCCACGATCCTGCGGCGCTTGCGCGGCCGCATGAACGCCACCGCCCGCCCAACGCTCGCCGGGTACGCAGCGTATCTGGAGTCAGATCCGGAGGAGTACGCCCGGCTCGTCAACAGCCTCCTGATCAAGGTCACGGAGTTCTTCCGAGACCCTACTCTCTTCGAGTACCTGCTCGAGCATGTCCTCCCCGAGCTCATTGCGGAGGCGCGGCGCGATCGGCGCGAACTCCGCATCTGGTCGGCCGGTTGCTCGACCGGCGAAGAGGCCTACTCGCTGGCCATTGAGGTTGCCGAAGCCCTCGGAGAGAAGGCCTCATGGCCGGATATCCGGATCTTCGCGACGGACATCGACCGTCAGGCGATCGCCTTCGCGCGCCGGGGGGTCTATCCGCCCGCTGCCCTCAAGAGCCTGCCCGCAGGCGCTCGAGACCGCTACTTCGTGAAGGCGGACGGCGGCTACGAGGTCGGCAAGCGGCTGCGTGCCCTCATGGTCTTCGGCGAGCACGATCTCGGCGAGCGCGCGCCCTTCCCGCGGATCGATCTTCTCCTCTGCCGGAACGTGTTGATCTACTTCACCGTGCCGATGCAGCGGGTCGCCCTCGAGACCTTCGCCTTCTCGTTGCGGCCCGGCGGTCGGCTGGCCCTCGGTCCGTCGGAGACCATCATGGCCCTACCGGAGCCATTCGAAGAGGAGCAAGGGCACCTGCGCGTCTATCGGCGGCTGCCCGGAAACTACGCGATCCCACCGATGCGACCCGCGGCGCTCCGCCCGCGTCGGAGCCAGGAATCCGAGCTCGACCTGGCAATCCGAGGCGCGCACCGCGACGTCCAGCGCGTGGCGGAGTCGGCGGCGTCAGCGGATAGCCTGCTCATCAACCTGACCGTCGGCATCGTCGTCATCGATCCTCGCTACTACATCCTGCGCATCAACTCCGCGGCGCGCCGGATGCTCGGGATCCACGGCACGGCCTTCGACCAGGATTTCATCCATCTTGCGGAGGTCCTTCCGCCCAGCGCGATCCGATTGGCCATCGACTCCGCGTTGACCGGCAAGACCTCCTCGGCCGTGTTCGAGGTGGAGCCCACGGACGCCGCCAGCGAGACGACCCATTTCATCGAGGCCACCGTCCGCCCCTACCGTGTCGAGACGAACAACATCGAGGGCGTCATCGTCGAGCTGACGGACGTGACCAGACTCGAGCACGACCGGCGCGCCGACGTCCGGACACGGCAGCGACTCGACAAGGCGGTCGCCACGAACGGCCGGCTACTCAGAGCGAACGAGGAGCTGACCGCTCTGGTCGCCCAACTCCGGGCTGGGAACGAAGCGATGCTCCTCGCCAGCGAGGACGCGCAGGCCACTCGCGAGGAAGTGGAAACCATCAACGAGGAGTTCCAGGCCACCAACGAAGAGCTCGAAACGCTCAACGAGGAGTTGACCGCGAGCGTCGAGGAGCTTCGGGTCGCGAACGAGGATCTCGCCACGCGCACCGACGAGCTCAGNNGTCGTCGCCGTGGACTACGAGGGTCGGATCGTGGTGACCAACGACGCCTACGATCGGCTCTTCGGTGGCGCCGGGTTCGAACCCGAGGATGCCGCCGGTCTCCCCATTCCGCCGGCCGACCGGCCGCAGCAACGGGCCGCCCGGGGCGAGCGGTTCCGAGTGGAGTTCGCGGTGATCCAGGCCGGCGGGACTCGGCGCTGGTTCGAGGCCGTAGCCGAGCCGCTCACCGCCGGCGACCGGACCTGGGGCGGTGTGATAGCGATCCGCGACCTGTCCGAGCGCACGATGAGGCTCAGCCTGGAGCGGTTGATGGGTGCGGCGGGGCACGAACTCAAGACGCCGGTTGCCGCTCTGCACGGCTACCTTCAGCTGGTGGAGCGCCACCTCGACGCGAAGAGTTCCCCGCAGGCCCATACCTACGCGGACCGGGCGCTCGTTCAAACCAGAAAGATCGGAGAACTCGTCGATCGCCTCTTCGATGTGAGCCGAATCCAGGCCGGTCGGCTGGAACTCGTCGCCGCCACGATCGATCTCGTCACGGTCGTGCGCGATGCCGTCAACGTTGCCGAGACACTCCCGAACGCACCTACGATCCAGGTCTCGCCGAGTCGTGCCCCGATCCTCGTCCGGGCGGATGCGGGCCGTCTGGAACAGGTCTTCGTCAATCTCCTGGCCAATGCCGTCGAGCACGCCGCAAAGTCGACGATCGAGGTGACGGTGCGTCGGTCCGGTTCATACGCCGTGGTCGAGGTCCGTGATGACGGCCCGGGCATCGCCAGCAACGTTCTGCCCCAGCTGTTCCAGCCGTATGCCCGGCTGGGGCAGAAGGCCTCGGCAGGGCTGGGACTTGGGCTCTACCTGGCCCGCGAGATCGTGACCGCACATGGCGGAACGATCGAAGCCGCGTCGAGCCTCGGCGAGGGAACGGTGATTGTCGTTCGGCTGCCGCTCGGCAAGCGGAGCGCTCGCGTCGACCCGCTGCCGGCGGCGGAGGACAGGGCGTGATCCGGCTGGCGATCATCGAGGATCACCCGGCGATCGCGGAAGGGCTCACGGCGCTCATGCGAGGCGAAGCCGACGTGACCGTGGTCGGAACGGCCGGAGATGCCATCTCGGCCAACCGTCTGATCGAAGCCCAATTGCCCGACGTCGTCCTATGTGACATCCGCCTCGCGGATACGGCAGACGGGCTGGATATTCTCGCCAGTCACACGTCGGGCCCGGCGTTCATCATGCTGAGCGCCTACTCCTATCCGAGCTATTACGTCGCTGCGGTCGAGAGCGGAGCGAAGGGCTACCTCTCGAAGATGGCGAACATCGAGCAGATCCTCACGGCAGTGCGAACCGTTGCACGCGGGGGCACGGCCTTCTCGGCCGATATCCGACGGTCCATGCGCACGGCGCTGCGTCCGCCAACGCCACGGGAGGCCCAGATCCTGGAGCTCGTGGCCGAGGGCCACGCCAACTCCGAGATAGCCGAACGTCTGTCCCTCGGGCTCAAGACCGTCGAAAGCCAGCTCAGGCGCATGTTCGACCGCTACGACGTCACGAGCCGGACGTCGCTTGTGCGCGTGGCCCAACGCCAGGGTTGGATCGAGGGGGATCGGTAGTCGGGAACGGGTTGCGGCCCGCCAATGCGTTTGTCGCGCGGACCCCTACTTCCCGGCGGGGAGGACGTTCCTGGCATCCTGCGTCGCGGCCTTGAGATCGTCGTTGGCCGGCGTGAGGGCCAGCCGCCGACCGGGCAGGGGCGAGCTACTCACCGCCCTGTTGCGACGAGTCCGAGGATTGGACCGAGTCGCCAATGTCGTCGATGAGCTGGTTGATCTGATCCAGCTCACTGGCCACGGCATCCGGCGTAGACGGAGCCGCCACGGGGCTAGTCGAGGGGAGCGTCGATCCCAACGCTGCCGGGCTGGAACTGGCCTGTGGCACCGGCGGCTGGGTCGTTGGCTGAGGCGTTGCGCCATGCTTGCCGCAGCCCGCCAGAGTCAGGCCGAGGAGCAGTGCCGCGGCCATTCCGGCGACTGTGCGAGAGCGCTTTCGTCTCACTGCGGTTCCTCCTCAGGACGCGTGCACGCCTCAGTGTAAGGGCGTCCGACCACGCGCCTGAGCGTCACCGCGCAGCGCTACCGGAGCGCGGCCAGCACATCCTCGGTCGAGCGGACCCGGCCGATGCGCGGGAAGACGGTGCGCACGGTGTGGAGGTGGTCCTCGGCGTCGCCGGCGGCCATCGCATCCTCCACGAAAACCTGCTGATAGCCGCGTTCGTAGGCATCTCGGGCCGTGCTCTCGACCCCCACGTTGGTCGAGATGCCGCACAGGATGATCGTGTCGATGCCCCGCCGGCGCAGCTGCAGGTCGAGCTCCGTGCCGTAGAAGGCGCCCCACTGGCGCTTGGTGATGACTATGTCGGTGGCCTCAGGCTTGAGCTCGTCGACGAACTCCGACCATGAGTGCCCGGCGAGCTCTCCGCCGGGCGTTTTGGGCGGGAGCGATCGGCCGCCGACCTGGGATGGGGCGTCGGTGATCGGCTTGAGGCCATCCTTGCCGTCGGGCGAGGGCGTGACTCGGACGAGGACTACGGTGCCTCCCGCCGCCCGCAGCGCTCTGGCCAGCTGCCCGGCTCGGGCCACGACCTCCGCCGGCGAGCGCGGCCCTGCCGGCCTGTCCACGATGCCGCGCTGCAAGTCGATGACGACCAGGGCCGTGCGGGCCACCTCGATGTTCAGATCCACAGTTCCCTCCGACTCAGCCGGCCGATACCGAGCCCGACGACTGGCTCGACGAGTCGACCTGGAGTTTGGTACGTGTCTTCTGGCGGGCGATGGCGTCCGGCCGCCGGGCCTCGCGTCGATCGAACCAGCGCTTGACCAATTCCACCATCGTCAGGTAGGCCGCGACGAGGACTACCAGCAGCGGCCAGAACTGCCACGGTAGGTCGCCGAAACCGATCAGTGACCCGAGCGGGCTCATCGGAATGATCACCGCCACGGCCAGCGCCGCGACGATCGCGGCCGCGAGCTGCTTGCTGGGGCGGCTGCGCCAGAACGGCGTCATGCGGGTGCGGATTACCAGGACCACCAGGATCTGGCTGAACAGAGACTCCACGAACCAACCCGTATGGAACGAGTTCTGGTGGCTGGCGTCGGTGCCGAACAGCAGGAGCAGCAGGCCGAACGTGACGTAGTCGAAGATCGACGAGATCGGCCCGAAGGCGATCATGAAACGTTCGATGGCGTGGACGTCCCAGCGGGCCGGCTCCGCCTCGGCGTCTGCGTCGACGTTGTCCGACGGAAGGGCCGTCTGTGAGGCGTCGTAGATCAGGTTGTTGAGCAGGATCTGCCCGGGTGACATGGGCAGATACGGCAGCACCAGCGCGGCGCCGGCCATGCTCAGCATGTTGCCGAAGTTGGAGCTCGTGCCCATGCGGATGTACTTGAGCGTGTTGGCGAAGGTTCGCCGGCCCTCGGTTACGCCCTGGGAAATGGCCGCGAGGCTGGGTTCGAGCAGGATGATGTCGGCCGCGGAGCGGGCCACGTCCGTGGCGTTGTCCACGCTGATGCCCACGTCCGCCACGTGCAGTGCCGGGGCGTCGTTGATGCCGTCGCCCATGTAGCCGACCACGTGGCCCGACTCGCGCAGGGCCCGGATGACCTGCAGCTTCTGGTCCGGGTCGACGCGGGCGAAGATCGTGGTTTTGGGCGCGCGAGCCACGAGCGCGGGGTGCGTCAGCTTACGCATCTGGTCGCCGGTAAGAACGCCCTCGACCGTCAGCCCGACGAGTCCGGCAACGTGTCGGGCGACCAGATCGTTGTCGCCGGTGATGATCTTGAGGGCGATCCCCTGATTTGCCAGGTCTGCGATCGCGTCCCCCACCCCGGGCTTGGGCGGGTCGCTGAAGAGGATGACGCCCTCGAATGTCAGGTCGCGCTCGAGTCGCGAAGCGTCCGCCAGGGCGATGGCTACGGTCGGAGCCGTAGCGCTTGCGGTCGACGCCGGAGACTTCGCCTTCGACTTCGCCTTCGACGTCGCCTTCGACGCCTTGCCAGTCGAAGGCTTCTCGGTCGAAACGGGAACACCCGCGGTCGAAGCCGGGGCGTTTGCGGGCGGCAAACCGGTCAGCTCGTCGGGCCTCAAGACCCTCGAAGCGACCGCGACCAGCCGGAAGCCGTCCGCCGATGAGTCGTTAACCAGCTTGGCCAGTCGATCGTGCTCGGCCTTGTGGATGGCTCGTACCGACGGGCCGGCTCCGGCCCGTCGGTCGTGGTCCTCGCGGACGCTGGACGAGGCCGCCACGACGGCCTCCGGCGCGCCTTTGGTCACCAGCAGCGGCGGCTCGTCCCCACGCTGGACGACGACGCTGAGCATTCGGCGGTTGAAGTCGTAAGGCAGCTCGGCGAGCTTTCGATACTTAGCCAGGTCGGCCGGCTTCGGGGCGCTTGCGAGCACTGCCGTATCCAGCGGGTTCTGGAAGCTCGACTCGAAATGGCTGTTGAGGTAGGCGAGCTCGAGGGCATGGGACGCCTCACCGGCGTCGTCCTTGTCGATGCCGACGGCCTTCACCAGCTCGAGCTTGCCCTGCGTCAGCGTGCCCGTCTTGTCGGTGCACAGAACCGTGACGCTGCCCAGGTTCTGGATCGCCGGCAGCCGCTTGACCAGGACGCCGTGCGCGGTCAGGGCTCGCGCCCCACGGGTCAGGTTGAGAGTCACGATGGCCGGCAGCAGCTCTGGCGTCAGACCGACCGCCAGGGCGATCGAGAAGAGCAGCGCATCGAAGAGCGGCCGCTGCAATGCCACGTTGATGGCGAAGACACCGACCACGAGGATCAGCGTGACCCGGCCGATCAGCAGGCTGAAGGCGCGGACACCGTGCTGGAAATCGGTTTCGGGCGCCCGTTCGGCGAGCCGGTGGGCGATTGCTCCGTAGCTCGTCCTCGCGCCGGTGGCAGTGACCAGGGCCCGGCCGTTGCCGCTCACGACGCTGGTCCCGAAGAAGGCCAGCCCCGCCCGCTCCTCATCCTTGCCCGGATCGAGGTCGCCGGGGAGTGGGTTCTTGAGCGACGCCGCCGACTCGCCGGTCAGCGACGACTCGTCGACGAAGAGGTGGTTGGCCTCGAGCACGCGCGCATCGGCCGGCACGATGTCGCCGGCCCCGAGAACCACGACGTCGCCCCGAACGACATCTCGGATCTGGATCGACTGCTGCTTGCCGTCCCTGATCACGTCGGCGCGCAGTGCCAGGCGAGCCTGCAGAGCGGCCACGGCCGCCTCCGAGCGAGCTTCCTGGACGAAGCCGAGCAGCGCGCTCATGGCCACTATGGCCAGGATGATGCCAGCCTCGACTCGATCGCCGACAGCCATGCTGACCACGCTGGCGGCCACGAGGATCAGGACCAGCGGGCTTGCGAACTGGCTGACGAGGACGGCCAGCGGGCCGCGCCGGCCCTCACCCCCAAGCGCGTTGGGGCCATCCTGGTGGAGTCGCTGGGCGGCCTCGGCCGTCGTCAGGCCGCCGGAAGCGGGCAAGCCGGTGGTCGCGGGCGAGCCGGTGGTCGCTGTTGCCGGGTCGATAGCAGTCGGGGGAGTCGTCATCCCGGCCATCGTAGCCGGTTGTTGCGCGACGCCATAGACCGAAGCCGGGCCGGACCGCGGTTCGAGCGAGGTCGCGGCGCCCAGCCCGCCTGGCGGGCCGCCTGGCCCGATCGCAACCAGTTCGCGGCAGACGCCGCGAATTCGTCCACAGGTTAGTAACACAGACCTGCACAACGGGCGTGCGGAAGGGCGCGGTTTTTGCCACCCTTCTCGCACGCTCGGGCAGCTCGCGGGGAGGCTCGTCACGCCCGGGGGAGGAGTCCATATATCGGAGGAGGTCGCTCATGGCTGCTGCCATCGAATACGTCCGAGGCATGTTCCAGTGGACCGTCAAACGGGAAGGGATCATCGCCCCGGACGAGCGGCCGCCGGCTGTCCAATCGGTGGCTCTGGGTGTCCAGCACATCTTCGCCATGTTCGGGGCGACGGTGCTGGCCCCGGTCATCATGGGTTTCAACCCGAACACGGCCATCTTCTTTTCGGGCATCGGCACGCTGATCTTTTTCGTCTTCGTCCGCGGCCGAGTGCCGAGCTACCTCGGCTCGAGCTTCTCGTTCATCGCGGTCGTTCTCTCGGCTGAGGCGATCGCCGGACCCCACAACATCCCGGTGGCCCTCGGCGGGATCATCGCCTGCGGCGCGGTGTATGCGGTCGTCGGGCTCATCGTCATGGCCGTGGGCTACAAGTGGGTCGAATTCCTGATGCCGCCGGTCGTCACCGGCGCAGTCGTCGCGGTCGTCGGACTTAATCTTGCGCCCGCGGCCATCGGGTACATGACCTCGAACCGCCCGGCAACCGACAACTTCGGAATCCTCGTCGGCGTGATCACCGCCCTCGCGGTGGCGATCGTCGCCGTTTACGCCCCCGGAATGCTTCGGCGCCTGCCGATCCTCATCGGCGGTGTCTTTGGCTACCTCCTGTACGGCCTGCTCTCGAACATCCTCCACTTCGGAGGCCCCTTCATCGACCTCAACTCGATCGGCGCCGCTCCCCTGATCGGCTGGCCGGCGCTGACCTCGCCGAAGTTCGACATGCACGCCATCACGCTCATCGTCCCCGTCGCGATCGTGCTCGTGGCAGAGAACCTTGGCCATATCAAGGCCGTCGCCACCATGACTGGGCGCGACCTGGATCCGTATATCGGGCGTGCGTTCCTCGCCGACGGCGTCGCAACCATGGTCTCTGGCTCGGGTGGCGGCACAGGCGTCACCACTTATGCCGAGAACATCGGCGTCATGGGCGTCACCAAGATCTACTCGAGCCTGGTTTTCGTCATCGCCGCCGTCGTGGCCATCCTGCTCGGCTTCTCGCCGATGTTCGGAGCGCTCGTCATGTCGATCCCGCAAGCGGTTCTCGGCGGCATGGCCATTGTCCTGTTCGGCCTGATCGCGACCACCGGCGCGCGCATCTGGGTCGAGAACAAGGTCGACTTCACCGACAACAAGAACTTCATCACGGCCGCCGTTGCCCTCACGATCGGCGCCGGCAACCTGGTCATCACACAGGGCGACTTCTCGGTCGGCGGCATCGGCACCGCCTGCATCGGCGCCCTTCTGATCTACCAGATCCTCAACAAGTTCGGGCTTGGTCAGAAGGCCGCGGAACCCGCGGCATAGCCGATCCCTCGCAGAAACGAAACGGGCGGCCGAGAGGCCGCCCGTTTCTCATTTTGGCGAGAGTCGCGTTGGCGAGAGTCGCCAGGTCGTGGCTACAGCTACTCCGCGCGGCCCGTCCCGAACTGGCGGTCGCCGGCGTCGCCGAGACCCGGCTGTATGTAGCCGTGCTCGTTGAGCTGCCGGTCCACCGCGGCACAGTAGATCTCGACGTCGGGGTGGGCAGCGGTGACAGCGTCCACACCTTCAGGGGCGACGATGAGGTTGACGAGCTTGATCCGCGTCGCGCCCCAGCGCTTCAGGACCTCGATCGCCGCCGTGGCCGATCCGCCGGTGGCGAGCATCGGGTCGAGGATCAGGCACAGGTCCACGGTCGCTGAATCGGGCAGCTTGTTGTAATACTCGACCGGTCGCAGGGTGCGCTCGTCCCGGAACAGCCCGAGGTGCCAGACCTCGGCGGTTGGCATCAGCTCGAGCATCGCGTCCACCATGCCCAGCCCGGCACGCAGGATCGGCACCAGGCCGATCCGGACGCCGAGTTCGTGGGCATCGGTCGTCTCGAGGGGCGTGGTCACCGTGAGTGGCCGGACCTCCACGTCGGCGAGAGCCTCGTAGCCGAGCAGCCACGACAGCTCGCGAACGACTTCGCGAAACTTCTTGGGCTCCGTGCGTTCGTCGCGCAGGATCCTCAACTTGTGGAGGATGGCCGGGTGCCGCGACACGTGGAGTGTCGGCCAGGCGGCATCACGAATCGGCAGTGGAGAACTCTCGGGCACTGATGGCTCCTCCGCGATGCGGTCTAGAAGTTCGTTGCTGCAATCGTACGAGCCCGAAGCCCGGACCGCCGGGCCGAGAACTCAGTCGGCTCCGTGAATTGACTTCGCGCTGGTGCGTCCGCGCCCCGGCCAGTGGGCGCTCGCGGCCAAAGCCTCGAACTCCGATCGGCCCTGCGAGGCGACTCGCCGCACGTCTGTCCACGATCGCGCCCCGAGCAGGGGCAACGTGGCGAGCATGATGCTCAAGCCCCCGTACCACAGGGCCGGCAGGGCCAGCATCGCCGAGACCGGCACGGTCCAGCGGCGGTTGGTCCGGGCGCCCCAGACCACGAGAAGCACGGCAAAGGGCAGCCTGATCACGAACGGAATCGGGACGGCGGCCCAGGTCCCGTTCTTGCCGGCGTTGTTGACCAGCACCTGCGGCCAGATCCGCCACGCGTCCGGCATCAGGGCATATGAGAGAGCGACGACCACGCCGGTCGCGGCGACCGCGATCGCGAGAGACCGCCACTCGCGACGGACGACGAACCACAGCAGGCCGATTCCCGGTGTGATCTTGGTCAGCAGCACGAACGACCAGGCCGCAGGCCAGCGGAAACCCACGACGATCGCCAGCGCCACGAGCAACTCGATGTTACCGCCCCAGATCTCCATCAGGCCGAAAAACGCCAGGCCCAGCAGAATCAGGCGTGGGCCGGTCAGGTAGACCATGGCGGCCATGAGGATCGCCGCCCAGACGGCCATGAACGCCTGCCACGGCAGCCACCGTATCGGCTCGAGGAGCTGCAGGAAGGCGGGCGAGTACGGGTAGGCGATCTGCTCGGTCCAGGTCGAGTGGAGATACGGGTCCGATAGGGTGGGCACCCAGTAGCACCTGGCGTCCATGCCCGACCCGGCGAGCCTGCCCCACGGCTCGGCGAAGTAGACGATGCCGAGCCAGGAGGCAGCCAGCGCGGCCATTCCGAGGACGACGACCGTGGGCACCCGGCGACCGGCGACCGCCAGCGATCGCTCGTTGTTGTTGGTCAGGTTCGATCTCCTCGCTCCGGGCTCCCCGCCGGCCCCGGGCATGCTAGCACCGACCTGGCTCAGTCCCAGGCCAGCCCTTTCAGGAGCCTCGCCCCGGAGGTTGGGCCGTCGGCGCGCTCGACGACCGCGGATCGGCCCAGGCGGCCGTCGTTGGCGCCCAGGTCCGCCGGACCCAGCAGGCTCCCCCACCCCTCGGACGAGAGCCGTTCCAGCGCCGAGCTCGCCGCAGCCAGGGTCCTGGCAGCCAGTTCCTCGGCGTCGCCATGCAGAGCGCCGTCGCTCAGGGCGCCGCGCAGGGCCCGTGCCGTCCGGGCCACGGCCGCGAGGTCAGTCGCCATGGTGGCAACGGTTCCGGTTACCTTTGACTCCACTACCAGCGAAGCGACCCCGCCTGTGAAGGCCGACACGGCGGCGACCGCCCTGGCGGGCGACGTCAGCCAGCCCAACGGTCCGCCGACAACCAACGGATGGCCCGGGAAGACGATCCGACGCAGCCAGCTCTGCAGCAGGATCGATGCCGCGTCTCCGTCGCCGACGGCCCAGTCCGGCACCGCGCCGAGCATGAGCCGATCGGCGGGCAGGCCATCGGCGAGGGCAAGCTCCACGCCCAGGGCCTGGAGTGCCAGGGCACGCCCGGCTCGAGTTGGCGCATCCGCGGGAATGCCGCTCGCCACGTCGGCACCGAGCGCCAGTGGACCCGGACCAACGACGACGCGGCAGCCGGCCCGCATCTGCAGGCGGTGAGCGAAAGCGTGATCGGCGAGCGCTCTTTCGGGGTCCAGGTTGTCTTCCACGATCTCCCGCATCGGGTCCACCGCGACACAGTCGATGCGCTCGAATGCGGCCACGACGGCTTGCTCGGGCGCCGCGAACGCCGACGTCACCGTCATCAGGCTCGCGTAGCAGCCTCGCTCGGCGGCTGCGTCGTCGGCGGCCTTGCGGAGCGAAGCCAGGCCACGCTGGCTTCCGGCCGGGACAGGCGAGTCGGCCGGGCGCGTCGCCTCAACCCGGCGTCGCTTGTCGCCCCGGCGCGCTTCGCGGCCCCTTCTGGGCGCCTCGAATTCGAACAGTCCCGGGATCTCGAGGCCGGCCTGGCGGCGAGCTTCTGCGAACTCCCAGCTGGCCGGGACGCTCACCTGGACAAGATCGGCTCCCTGGGCGACGACGGCCCGAGTTTCGGCAACTGCCGCCCGAACCTCGGTGGCCTGGAGGGTGACGCCCAGCCACGGTTCCTCGGGCAGACCCAGGACGTCGCGCATCTCGCGCGTCGCGGTGCGGTTGGCGTCGAAGCGTGCCAGTGCCACTGCGAGCAATTGGGCGGCCCGCTTCTCGGCCGCAGCCAATCGATCGGGGCGCTCCAGCAGTTCGGCCTCGAGACCCAGGTCGATCGCGCCGGACGCCCCGTCCAGGGCGAGCTCGCGCGCCGGCATGTCGTATTCGAGCATGGCCACGACGAACGGCAGGATGACGCCACGAGCCAGCCGACCGGCGTCGGAGCCGCAGTAGCGCTCAGCCAGCGACGCGGCCAGCGGACGTCCGGCTCGATCCAGCCCGTCGACGCCGAGCATGCGCAGGACGGCCCGTTCCTGGGCAATGGTCGAGGAGCGCCTGGCAACCTGCGACAGACGGCCGGCCAGGTCGGCGGCGCGCTCTCGAAGTCGCTCGCCTGCGTGTGCTGCCGCCGTCTTGCTCAACTGGCACCTCGCCGCTCATCCGCTCCATGCGGCCTCGCAGGGCGCGCTCCCCGCGTCGGAACACTCGCGCTATATAACGGTTATCGGACGCGCACGAACGCGGCGTAGGTAGTGGTGTCGTAGGCCACGAGCATGTTGGTGGCCGTGGCCGGGGATGGAGCTTCGATCTTGATCTCGAGCTGGTGCCCAACGGCGAGGGTTCGGGTACCGGAGATGTTGACCGTGATCGGCGTGTGGATCCAGGTCCGTCGGGTGTAGGCGCGGCTGAAGGTCGCGTTCGTGATCTCCGAGTACGTCAGGCGCGTCGGGTCGTAGTCGCGGAGATAGACAATCAGGGCGCCCGTAACGCCGTTGGTGTTGGTGTTGGTCGCCGACCAGATGTCGAGGGTCACCGTTCCCTGAAGCGTGAGCGGCGCGGCTAGAACCGGGATCCGCCAGTTCGCGTAGTAGCAGGCGCTCGCTTGCAGCGGGTTCGGCGCCGCGACGATGAGCCCCCGCCCGGCACGGTTGGCGCAGCCCGCGTTCGTGTCGTAGCGGCGGAGCGTCGTCGCCGTGGGCGCGGTCGTAGTTGCGGTCAGGTTCACCTGGGCCGTGGTGTTCGCCGTGGGCGGTGTCGGGTTGTTGTGGAGGTAGTAGCTCCACGTCCCGGAGGCGAACGTGGCTGGCACGTTTGCCCGGCTGCTGAATAGCGCCAGGCTGGAGGTGGCACCCGACATGGTGAGGCAGGCCGCCGTCAGAACGATGAGCAGCAGGGTGCGTCGGCTCGTCGCGGACATCGACTAGCCGATCATCTCGCCCGACCGCTGGGCGTCCAGGACCCTGGCCAGGTCGCTCTCGTACTCGTACCCATCGTGATCGCCATCCCCGTCTCTGCCCTCCGACTCCTCGAGGAGCCAGATCGCCAGCCACATCGTAAGGGCCAGACAGATGATCGAGACGATTCCGGATGGCGTCGTGAGCATGTACAGGAGGAAGCCGAGCAGTGGCGCCGAGTGCTGGGCCACGCCCGTGACTGCGGTCCCGGGGATAAGGTCAGGATCGGGGCCATCGTTCGCGTCGCCCTTGACCTGGAAGTAGATGCCGTCGGGTTGGCTGGAGATGCCGACCACGCGGTGCGTGACCACCACGTTGTTCGGCTCGTTGTAGCTGATCACGTCGCCGACGTGGATCTGGCTCAGCGAGACCGCGGTCTCGTCTACGAGCGCACCCATCGAGATGGCGGGCGACATGGAGCCGCCGCGGATGATGATGAGCTGGTGGCCGAAACTCGGGAGCAGGTTGGCAGCGAGCACGAGCGCCAGGACCGACACCACGAGCAGCAACAAGGCCAGGTCGAGCAGCCTTCTGAGTGTTCGGACTGCTGTCTTCATGGCTCAATGCCTCTTCTGAAGTACACCGCCGGCCATGGACGCGCCGAGGCGAACCATGGCCGGCGGCGGTGCAGCCTTCAGACTACGGGTTGTTCTTGGTTTGCTGCGCGTTGAACACGAAAGTTACGTTCGCTGTCGCATTCTGGAACGGATCAGTGACGGTGTTCGGAAGGACCGTCGTGAAGCAGAGCTTCTCGTTGGTACCTGCCGCCAGCGGACGAGCCCCGACAAAGCCGGGGCCAACCAGCGAGCCGAAACTCGCGTTTGCGCTCAGAAGACCGGTCCAGAGAGTGGCGGCACCGGCATTGTTGTTGCAGTCCGCGCCTACCAGATTCTTGATCGTGAGCGTGATCTGCGGCGCCAGAACCTTGACGTCCGAGGTCACGGTGGACGAGGTCAGGACGTAGCGCAGAGCGCCGGTGCCGGTGTTGTCCAGCTGGAGCGGCGTGTTGATCGTGTCGCCGGGCATCATCCCCGGGACATTGAGAGAAGTGCTGGCATCGACGCCGAGGATGATCGTGCCGGTGCTGAACACGCCCGCGGCGTTCACCGTGGAATTGAAGAACGCCATGGAGAGGGTGGCAGTCGTGACGCTACCTATAGCTGCGATGCCCATCAACAGGGCAATGAGTCCTTGTCTGCGCCGGCGCTGCCGCCGCGGCTTCAGGTCGTAATCCATACTCCGTTCCTTCCTCTTATGGCACGAGCATCGGACCATCCGGCTCAGCTGTGGCGCGAGGCCTCGGGAGGTGCGCCGCTGCACCATTGGGACAGGCCCTGCCCACGCGATGAGTCCATCAAACCCCGCAAATGAATGCCTCACAACGGGACCTCGGGCCAGGGGCTGCTGGTACTTTCGTTACCTTCAGTGTCAAAACTCCGCAACCGACTGGGTTGCTCGCACGCACCCGACCAATGGCGGCGCCGGCCGACAGGACGGTCCCCTACCGCCAGCGGAGGTCGACCGGGACCGTTGGGGTACCGGGGTGGGGGCCGATTCGGTGATTTCCACGGTTGGCGAGATAGCCCGTCGGTACGCCTAAAGACGGTCCGCCGGGGGTCCGACTCCCCGATCGAAGACCACATAGCGGCCCGGCAGCGCTTCCTGCCCTGTTCGGACGTGCCTGGTGTCGGAGTCTGTCGACTGCGGCCGGGCGGCCATCAAGACCGGGATTCGAGCCCCAACGGGAGCACCACAGCGACACGATGATCGAGACGCCAAGGATGCCAATGGTTCACGATCAGGCTCTCGTCGAGGCCGAACTCGACGGGAGAGTGGTCGCGTTCCGGGCCGTCATCGTGAATGTCCTGCCGGCGGCTTTGTGGTTGGGGCTCGTGAAGCCCGACTCGCTTCTTGGGCGGCTTCGGCCGGGCGATCCGATCACGCTCACCTTCCGTCGGGACGAATCCGGGATGGTCGCCGGCACTGAATTCCTGAGCCATCTCGGCGCCACGCAGTCGCGCCTCTTTTCGATCGAGATGCCGGCGGATTGCCGGATGATCCAGCGCCGCGCCCACCTCCGACTCGACACTGAGTGCCCGATCCAGTACACGGTGGTCAGCCAGACCGCCTCGGGCAGCGCCGGAGAAACCGGCGAGGGAGCGACGCGCAACATCAGCGCGGGAGGGCTCCAATTCATGGTGCGGGCCTCTCTCAGGGAATCGGTCAGCCCGGGAGACGACCTGGAGCTCAGGCTCGCAATTGGCCAGGACGCGGTGTTGGCCGAGGGAGACGTCGTCCGCGTAGATGACGCCACGGACGTCGGGCGAGACGGACGTCCCATGGCCGCGGCCTCGCCGCCGAGGCCGCCTCGGACGTTGGTCGCGGTCCGCTTCGTGTCGATCTCCGAGAGCGCCCAGGACCGCATCGTCCGGCACATCTTCTCGTTGCAGCGGATGCACCGCGAGGGACCCCTGCCGCCGAGCCCCGTCAGATCGAGCGCCGGTCACGCGAATTTGCGACCGCGCTAACGGCCGGAGCTGCTCGGCAGCACCTCGGCGGCGAGGTGGTAGACGCCCGCGACCCTGACCATCACGGCCTCGCGGAGCAGAGCGGCAAGTGCGGCAGCACAGTCGGGGGATTCCGGGTCCGCGTCAAGGTCCGCCCAGAAGACGTACTCCCAGCGCACGCCCCGGCTGGGCCTCGATTCGAGGCGGGACAGGTTGATCTTGCGCTCGGCGAAGCAGCCCAGGCAGCGGTACAGGCTGCCTGGAACGTTCCGGACGGCCCAGACCAGGGTCGTCTTGATGGGGCCCGCCAGCGTGGCCGGCCGGAACCATTCGTCCGGCAGCGGATCACGCACGAGAACGGCAAAACGGGTCCGATTGGCATCACTCGTCTGGACGTCCGCCGCCAGCACTTCGAGCCCATAGAGCGGCGCGACACGTGGCGAGGCCAGCGCTCCGGCGCCCATTTCGTGCTTGTCGGCGATAGCCTTGGCGGCGCCCGCGGTGTTGTAGCTGGTCAAGACCTGCCATGGCCGCGACCGCAAGAACTCGTCGGCCTGGTCGAGGGCCTGGGCGATGCTGTAGACGCGCTCGATCTGGTCGAGGCTCTGGCCCGGCAGCGCGAGAAGGGCCAGATGAACCGGGACCGTCACCTCGGCCGCGATGCGGATCTCGTCGAACTTGAAGAGCAGGTCGTAGATCTCGCGCACGCTGCCGGCCTGGGACCGCTCGATCGGTACCACGCCCGCGTCCACGCTGCCCTCGTGGACGGCCTCGAAGACGGCTCGCCACGTCGGTAGCGCCACGGCCTCCGGAGCGACGAAGGCCGACAGGACGCCCTCCTCGCTGAACGCGCCGGGCTCGCCCTGGAAGGCGACCCGAGGAACGCCGACGGAGGAGGAGGTGGACAGGGCTCTTGAGGCTGGCATGGCCATTGGGCTCTCCCGGTGTTCTCGCCTACTCGGGGCGGGCCGGCCGGGCAACGGTCGTGAAGTGGCGCTCGTCGCGCCGCCGCACTTCCGCCCCGGTCTTCCAGATCGCATATTCGAGCGAGTCGCACAGGGCCTGGCAAGAGGCCGCGATGATGTTCGTGCCGCTGCCCATCGTCGACCACTCAAGGGGGCCGTTGGATGAGTCGATGATGACCCGCGTCTGCGCGCCAGTCGCTTCTTCGCTGTCGAGGATACGGACCTTGTAGTCGACGAGGTGGACGGCATCGAGTTGTGGATAGAACGCGCCGAGTGCCTTGCGCAGCGCGGTATCCAGGGCGTTGACGGGGCCGTTGCCGTCGGCGGCGGTGTGGAGCACCTCGCCCGCGACCTCGACCTTGACCGTGGCCTCGGCGAGCATCTCAGCCCCGCCGCGCTGTTCGACGAGAACCGTGTAGTCGCACAGTTCGAACGGCCGCTCGTAGCCGGCCTTGTGGCGCTTCACGAGGAGCTCGAACGAGGCCTCCGCGCCTTCGAAGGCCAGGCCGTCGGCCTCGAGTTGCTTGATGACCTGGCTCAGGGCCTTCGAGTCGACGCCGTCGAGCTGCTGGCCGAGCTGCTCCGCCCGGAGCTGTGTATTGGCCTTGCCGCCGAGCTCGCTGACCACCAGACGCATGACGTTGCCGACCAGGCCGGGATCCACGTGCTGGTAGGCGCTGCTGGCGCGGGCGGTTGCGGAGCCGTGGACGCCGCCCTTGTGGGCGAACGCCGAGCGGCCGACGTAAGGCTGATGGTCGTCGGGGGCGATATTGACGATCTCGGCCACGTAGCGCGACATCTCCGTCAGCTCGCCCAGCCGGCCCGAGGGTACGGGCTCGAAATCGGTCTTGAGCTCGAGGTCGGCCAGGATGCTGATGAGGTTGGCGTTGCCGCAGCGCTCGCCGTAGCCGTTGATCGTGCCCTGGACGTGGCGGACGCCGTTGGCGACGGCCGCCAGTGAGTTGGCTACCGCCAGCTCCGAGTCGTTGTGGCAGTGGATACCCCAGATGACCTCCGGGGCGCCGCCAGTCGCGAGATCGTCGTCCCCGAGCGCGGCGCAGGTCGCCCGCAGTATCCCGACCAGTTCGTCTGTCAGCGTGCCGCCGTTCGTGTCGCACAGGACGAGTGTGGAGGCACCCGCGTCGCGGGCGGCGCGCAAGGTGGCGAGGGCGTAGGCGGAGTCGTCCTTGTAGCCGTCGAAGTAGTGCTCGGCGTCGTAGACCATCTCCCGACCCGCGGCGGCCGGGAATGCGACCGAGTCGGCCACCATGGCCAGGTTCTCCTCGGGTGTGGCCCCGAGCACCTCGCGGACGTGGAGCAGCCAGCTCTTGCCGAAGATCGTCACGACCGGCGTCTCGGCGGCCACGAGGGCGACGAGGTTGGGGTCCGACTCGGCGCGATTGGAACGGTGGCGGGTCGAGCCGAAGGCGGCCAGCTTCGCGTTCTTCCATTCGATCGACCGGGCGGCGGCGAAGAAGTCGGCGTCCTTGGGGTTGGAGCCCGGCCAGCCGCCCTCGACATAAGCGAAGCCGAACTCGTCGAGGCGGCGGGCGACTTTGATCTTGTCGGCGAGTGAGACGATCAGCCCTTCCCGCTGGGTACCGTCGCGGAGAGTAGTGTCGTAGAGAACCACACGCGGCCTCACCGCACACCACCGGAGCTTGCGGCCGCCCTTTCCCCGCCTTCGGCGGGGATTCGCGCGTGGCCTGAAGACTCGAGCGCGGCGACCACGGCGTCGCCCATCGCCTGAGTGCCTACCGGCTTCAGACCCGTGGCGTCGCCCGTGGTCGAAAGCAGATCCGACGTCCGGTAGCCGTCGGCGAGGACCGCGGTCACCGCCCGCTCGATGGCCTCAGCGGCCGCGATCTGGCCCAGCGACCAGCGCAGCAACATCGCCCCAGACAGGATCGCGGCGATTGGGTTGGCGATGTCCTTGCCGGCGATGTCGGGCGCGGAGCCGTGGATCGGCTCGTACAGGCCGTGCAGTCCATGGGCCGTGCGCTTCTCGCCGATGGAGGCGGACGGCAGCATCCCGAGCGAACCCGCCAGGACGCTCGCCTCGTCGGACAGGATGTCGCCGAAGAGGTTCTCGGTGACCATCACGTCGAAGACCGCCGGGCGCTGGATGAGAGTCATGGCGCAGGCGTCGACCAGCCGATGCTCGAGGGTGACGTCCGGGTAGTCGACCTTGACCTCCTCGACGATCGTTCGCCACAGACGGCTCGACGACAGCACATTCGCCTTGTCGACGCTGGTCAGCTTCTTGCGGCGGCCACGCGCCAGCTCGAAAGCGAGCTTCACCACGCGCCGGATCTCGTGCTCGGTGTAGGCGAGCGTATCGACGACCTCGCGGCCGTTCGGGCCGTCGGTCTGCCCGGACGGCTTGCCGAAGTAAAGGCCGCCGGTCAGCTCGCGGACGATCATCATGTCGACGCCTTCGAGCAGGGATTCGCGAACCGGCGAGCTGGCTCGAAGGACAGGCTGCACGCTGACCGGCCGGAGGTTCGCGTACAGCCCGAGGCCCTTGCGCAGCGCCAGGAGGGCCTGCTCGGGTCGAACCTTGGCCTTTGGGTCGTCGTACTTGGGGTCGCCGATCGCGCCGAAGTAGACGGCATCGGCCGCGGCACACGCGGCCAGGTCCTCGTCGCGCATCGGAACGCCGTAGGCGTCGATCGCCACGCCACCGATCAGAATCTCGTGCCACCGAAAGTCGAAGTCATGGAGCCGGCCGGCGGCCTCGAGGACACGCCGGCCTGCCGCGATCACTTCGGGACCGATCCCGTCGCCGGGAACGAAGACCAGGTTGTAGGTTGTGCCGGCGGATACGCCTCCGGCGGAGTTGGCGGGATCGGTCACAAGAGACTCAGTCCTTGGACTTGGCGGCCGCTTGCGGCTGGCCGTCGACGACTTCTACCGGATTGAGGAACGGCATCGCCTTGCGGAGTCGGGCGCCGACCTGCTCGACCTGGTGGTCGCGACCGGCCTCGCGCATCTTCTTGAAGTTCGGCTGGCCGGCCTCGTTCTCGGCAATCCAGGCCGCCGCAAAGGTGCCGTCCTGGATCTCGCCGAGGACCTTCTTCATCTCGGCCCGAACGCGGGCATCGATGATCCGCGGGCCGGAGACATAGTCGCCGTACTCGGCCGTGTCGCTGACCGAGAAGCGCATGAAGTTCATGCCGCCGCGGTACATCAGATCGACGATGAGCTTGAGCTCGTGCATGACCTCGAAGTAGGCCAGCTCGGGCTGGTAGCCGGCCTCGACCAGGGTCTCGAAGCCGTTCTTGATCAGGCTGGTGACGCCGCCGCAGAGCACGACCTGCTCGCCGAAGAGGTCGGTCTCGGTCTCTTCCTTGAAGGTCGTCTCGAGGACGCCGGCCCGGGTGGCGCCGATGCCGCGCGCATAAGCAAGCACACGCGCGCGAGCTGTGCCGGTGGCGTCGGCTTCGACGGCGAAGAGCGCAGGCACGCCGCCGCCCTGCTCGAAGACGGAGCGGACGAGATGGCCGGGGCCCTTGGGCGCGACCATGCCGACGTCGATGCCCTTGCCCGGCTTGATCCGATCGAATCGGATGTTGAAGCCGTGGGCGAACATGAGCAGCTGACCGGCGTGCATGTTCGGCTCGATCGAGGTCTCGTACACCTTCTTCTGGATGGTGTCGGGGACCAGGATCATGATCACGTCGGCGGCCTTGACCGCGTCGGCGATGTCGGCGGTCTTGAGGCCGGCCTCGTCCGCCAGGGCGCGGGCCTTCGGATTGGCCTCGACGACCGTGACGTCGTAGCCGGAGTCGTGCAGGTTCTGGGCATGGGCGTGGCCCTGGCTGCCGTAGCCGATGATGGCGATCTTCTGGCCCGAAAGGGCGGTCGGGTCTGCGTCGACGTCGTAGTACATGCGAGCGGTCATCGTTTAGTTGCCTCCTCGATCGACCCGGCACCCCGGGACATGACGACGGTACCGGAGCGGACGAGCTCCTTTATGCCGAACCCGCGCAGGAGGGCGATCAGAGCGTCCACCTCTGCCTCTGTTCCGGTCGCCTCGACGATGAGCGACTCGGCTGCCAGGTCCACGACTCGGGACTTGTACATCTCAGCAATTGTCAGCACCTCGCCGCGATTGCGTTCGTCGGCGCGGACCTTGATGAGCGCTATCTCGTGCTCGACCGTCGGGTCGCTTGTGACGTCCTGAACCTTGAGCACGTCGATGAGCCGATAGAGCTGCTTCGCCGCCTGCTCGACCGCCACGTCGTCCCCGCGCAGCG
Organism: Chloroflexota bacterium; assembly: GCA_003142755.1. Lineage (GTDB taxonomy): Bacteria > Chloroflexota > Limnocylindria > Limnocylindrales > CSP1-4 > Fen-1039. The sequence continues at coordinate 23,089 of PLNK01000171.1, forward strand.
TGATCGTCATGCGGCTGACTTCCGGTTGGTCAGTGTGACTGACCGCCAGGGTCTCGATGTTGAAGTTGCGGGCTCGCATGAGGCTCGCCACGCGGTTGAGAACGCCGGGCTTGTTGAGGACGATGGCCACCAGTACGTGGCGGTGCGACTCGCCGTGGCCGGGCAGCGCGCGCGCCGGCGGCGCGGTGTGGGCCGGGGCCGGCTGGGCCACCGGTTCAGGCGCGGGGTTGGGAGTGCCGGTGGGGCTCATTGCTTCGGCTCCTCGAACTGTTCCTCGAGCAGGTCGGACAGGCCCTTGCCGGCGGGCATCATGGGGAAGACGTTCTGTTGCTCGGCGATGCAGAACTCGATGAGTGCGGGCCCGTCAACGGCCCGGGCGGCGGCGATCGCCGCGTCGACCTGCTCGGGCGCGTCGGCGCGGAAGGCGGCTACGCCGTAGGCCTCGGCCAGCTTGCACCAGTCGGGGCCGAGCAGGTGCGACGAATGGTAGTTGCCGGCGTAGACCAGCTCCTGCCACTGCCGGACCATGCCCAGCTTGTGGTTGTTGAGCAGGGCGATCCGGAGAGGGATGTGCTCCTGGACCAGGGTCATCAACTCCTGGACGGTCATCTGTAGACCGCCGTCGCCGACGATGGCCCACGTCTCCTTGTCGGGTCGGCCGACGGCCGCGCCCATCGCCGCAGGAAGGCCGAAGCCCATAGTTCCGAGGCCGCCCGAGCTGATGTGGCTGTTCGGTCGGCGGAAGCCGCCATAGCGGGCGGTCCACATCTGGTTCTGGCCGACGTCGGCGACCAGCGTTGCGTCGTGGCCCGTGGCGTCGCCGATGCGGCTGACCACGAAGTCGGCCGAGAGCTGGCCGTTGCGCCAGGCCCCCGAACCATGCCACGGAGTCTTCTCGGACTCGGCCCGCCACTCAGCGATCTCGGCCAAGTACGGGGCGCGAGTCTCTGGCTCGACCGCCTCGACGAACGGAATGAGAGCCGTGAGGACACGCTTCACGTCGCCCACGATGGGAATCTCCACGGCCACGTTCTTGCCGATCTCGGCCGGGTCGATGTCGACGTGGATGATCCGGGCGTACGGCGCGAAGGTGGGCACGTGGCCGGTGACGCGGTCGTCGAAGCGCATGCCGAGGGCGATCAGCAGGTCGGCCGACTGGATGGTCTTGTTGACGTGCTTCCAGCCGTGCATGCCGACGAAGCCGAGGCTGAGCGGGTGGGTTTCGTCCATGGCGCTGACGCCGAGGAGGGTATGGGCGACGGGGATCTGAGCCTTCTCGGCCAGCTCGCGCAGCTCCTCGGTCGCGTCGGCGATCAGGATGCCGTGGCCGGCGAGGATGACGGGCCTGCGGGCCTTTGCGATCTCCTGAGCCGCCAGCTTGATCTGGCGGATGTTGCCGTCGAGCGTCGGCTTGAAGCCGGGCAGGTTCAAGGTTTCGGGATGCTCGGCCGTGCAGACGCCCATCAGGGCGTCCTTCGTCAGGTCGATGTGAACCGGCCCCGGACGACCCGTTCGGGCAATGTGGAAGGCTTCGGCGAAGACGCGCGGGATGTCGTTGGCATCCCGGACCAGGTAGTTGTGCTTGGTGCAGGCCAGGGTGATGCCGGTGATGTCGATCTCCTGGAAGGCATCCTTGCCCAGCAGTGAGCCGACGACGTTGCCGGTGATGGCCACGATCGGGACGGAGTCGAGCATGGCGTCGCCGATCCCAGTGACCAGGTTGGTGGCACCGGGTCCGGAGGTGCCGAGGCAGACGCCAACCTTGCCGGTCGCGCGGGCATAGCCCTCGGCCGCGTGGGCACCGCCCTGCTCGTGCCGAACGAGGATGTGGCGCAGCTCCGGGTAGTCGCCGAGGACGTCGTAGAGGGGCAGGACGACGCCGCCGGGATAGCCGAACCAGACGCTGACGCCCTGGCGGAGCAGGGACTCGCAGACGGCGTCCGCACCTATACGCGGCCGCTTCACGCCCCGCTCGGCCAGGCTGCGGATCTGGTTGCGTGTCGCGTCACTGAGCATCTCGCGCCGACCGGCCGAGATGGCCTCGGCCCGCGCGGTGCCGGCACCGGGCATGTGGTTGATGCGCTGACGCGGACCGGCGGCTTCGTCGGCCGCGGTCGCGGCGGTCTGTCCGACTGTCGTCGCGGCTGGCGCGCCAGCCGTGGTTGGCGCGCGGCCATCACGCGCAATTGCGCGTGCGTCGTTCGCCGCGCTCGGCGAACGACCAAGACGCGCCGTAGCGCGTCCGTCGTCCTCTTGCGTGCCCATCGCTGCGTCCCTTCCTGTCCATTCCTCCGGATCGTCGGGCTCCAGCCTATCGATCTCGGGCCTGCCTGGCCATCAAAAAACCCTCGCCATCCGGCGAGGGTTCTGGTCGTTTTGGGCTTGCGTCGTCAGCGCTTGTCCCTGCGTCCAGCCTCCCGCCGAGAGCCGGTAATGAGTACGAATACGCGCTCAATGCCCAGCTCGATGGAGCGGAGTAGACCGAGAAGGGATACGTCGACCAGGCCGAGGTTGTCATACGGAACCTGCACGCGACGACCATCCGTCCTGACGAGGATGGCCACGTGGCGGCGGTTCCGGCTGTTGAAGAGGCCCAACCTGGTTCTCCGTAGCTAACGCACTGCGGGGCAGTCACCCCGTGGTGTCCGGCGAGTGTAGCAGCAGCGGTCAAGGCGTGCGCCATGCCCCAATCGTTGGGTCCGGCGCGTGGTACGAGAGGTATCGCCCGAGAGGGACCCGGACTGGAGGGAGTGCCCGGGCGCGTCGCGGCCCGACTGGCTGGCTGCAACTCGCTCCCTCGGGTCGATGCTGCTCGGATCAGCATACAAAGCTGACGTTTCGGACTCCTCGACTGGCCGCCTGCTCACATGGTGAGCACATCTGACATGTCGGGCCGTCCGCTGCGGCCCAGAGCGTCGAGCCTGCTCGCCCAACGGACATATTCGACCCACCCCGGTGGTGTTTGGGCCGGCCTCGGCAGAACTTGATGCGCGATCTGAGCAGTCGGTACACGTCCGAGCCCATAGCCGGCCTCAAGACGTCGCATCTGCTCACCTCGTGAGCAGCCAGGTGCTCAATTGGGCCCAAGTGCCGCCATTTCTCGTCGGGTGAGCAGACTCGTCCGCCAGGTACTGGGGATTCATCGCCAACTCCGAGGCGATCGGTCCTGCCCCGGGGCAACCCGTGATCATCATTGAAGGCCCCGCCAATACTGCTCAATCTCCCATAGCGATACGTTCGGGTAGCGATATGACGCCGTCGGCCTCGATTGAACACGCCAGATCGCCGGAGTCGCCGTCGTTCTGGGCCGAGAACTACACGGAGTCGCCATGGTGGCCGATGATCGAGATCCCGTCGTCGCCGCTCGTTCCGCGAAGCGGGACCGCCCTCTTCGTCTGCTGCTGGATATTGCCCGAGCTCATCGGTATAGGTGAGATCAGCCCGGTCGCGGTATCGGTAGCGAAGCGGCCGGGCAAGGGGCTCTAGCGACTCTGTTCGGCGCCCGCCTAGACCGGCGGACCTTCGGCTGCGGCGATCTTCGCGAGCCGGCGCGCCGTGTCCCGCAGCGGCTCGAGCGATACGTCGGCGCCCGAGTAGCGCTCGTAGTAGCCGAACGGGTTGTCGAGATCCCAGATCAGGGTCAGGAGGAAGACCAGCAGGTACGAGATGACGCCGGCGAAGATCAGCCACTCGGGGAACGGGTCCATCTGGACCGGCACGAGCCTACTCGCCTCGGCGGTGGAACGGCCACCAGGCGCGCTCGCCGATGAAGGCCGTGATCGCCGGGACGAGCAGGCTACGGACGACGAACGTGTCGATGAGGACGCCCAGGGCCACGGCCAGTCCGACCTGGAAGAGCAGCTGGAGCGGCGAGGTCACGAGCGCCCCAAACGTGCCGGCCAGGATGAGGCCGGCCGAGGTGATGACCGTGCCGGTTCTGGCCGACGCAACTCGAATGCCGGACCTCAGGTCGCGGGTCGCGCTTTCCTCCCGGACCCGAGACATCAAGAAGATGTTGTAGTCGGATCCGAGAGCGACGAGCAGGACGAAGACCATGAGCGGTATGAAGTAGTTCATCCCAGCCTGGCCGAAGAGGTGCTGCAGGATCAACGCGGAGAGGCTCAGGCTCGTGGCATATGAGAGCAGCACGGTGAGAACCAGATAGACCGGCGCCACCAGCGCCCGGAGCAGCAGGATCAGGACGATCAGGATGCCGACGATGGTGATCGCGGCAACGCGCAGGAAGTCGGCGGAGATTGTGTCCTGGACGTCCGCGAACTCGGCCGTGGCCCCGCCTACGTACTCCTGGATCGTGGCCGCGGCCGCAGTCTCTCCGACCATGGCGCCGAAGTGGCCGGGGTCCGTGGCGAGCAGCAGCCGCAGGTCTCGAACGGTCTGGAACGACTTCGTGTCGTACGGGCTCGTGGTGGTGGTGACGTAGAGGCGGGTCACGGTACCGTCGCCCGAAACGTATGCGGCGCGGAGGTCGGCCGAAGCGTACAGGTCGTTGGGCCCGAAGGCGGCGGCGAGTCGGTCCAGCTCGTCGGGCACCCTGGTCCTCGCGGCGGCCATCGCCTGCTGAGCCGCAACTGTCGCGGCATTAGGCGACATCGCGGTGGGCGCGAAGTAGAACGGCGCCGGCTGGTCCTTGAACCACGTCGAGAGCCCATTGATCGAGCCGAGCAGCTGGGCGAAGGCGATCGGGTTGGCGCCGGCCGCCAGCGACGAGACGGCGCTCTCGGCCCCCTGGTAAGAGGACTCGGACTTCACGGCCGGCTGCGTCGAACCCAGCTCGTCGAGGTACGACTTCAGCGCAGCCAGCTGAGTGGCGGTGTCGGAGGTGGTCGGAGCCGACACCGCAGCCTGGAGTTGCCCGGCGATGGCGTCGAGCTGGTTGGATATGAGAGCCTGAGTCCGGGCATCGGTGAGGCCGGCCGCAATTGTGGCGAGGTCGGTGTTGACGGCAGTCAGATCGGCGGCCGGGAGACTCGGATAGGCGGCGCCGAGGCCCCCGACGTAGCTCTCGACCGTCTGGACGCCGGCCAGGCTGGCGTCGCTCAACTGCACGTTCAGATCGGTGTTCGGCGGCTTGCGGAAGGCTGTCGACATCTTGGGCAGCTGGACGGCCGGGCGAAGCAGATCCGATATGGTCCCCTCGCCCATCGGGTCGACCACGCTTCGGACCGTCTGTACGTTTGGCAGGGCGGCAATCGCCTTCTCCAGAGTGCCGACGTCGGACAACCCCTCGCCGGAGGTTATCGCCGTGGCCGCGTCACCCGGCACCTTGACCAGGACCGACAGCGGCATCAGCTGGCCCTCGGCGAGATGCTTGCTGAGCGTCTCGAAGCCCACCCGGGACTCCGCGCCCGAGGGTAGCTCGTTGAGAACGTCGAAGTTCTCCTTGAGCTGCGGCAGCGCAAGAGCGGGCAGGACCAGAACCGCCAGGACCACACCGGCCAGCAAGCCGGGCCGGGCCGTGATCCGGCGGGCAAGGGCGGCCCACATGCCACGTTCTTCATCCGACGTGGTCCGCGTCTTCTCGTGGAGCGGCCAGAAGAGTCGCCGGCCGAAGATCGCCAGCAGTGACGGCGTCAACGTCAGCCCCGCCAGCAAAGTGACGAAGATCGTGATCGCGAGGGCCGGTCCAGTGGTCTGGATCATCCCGAACCGCGCCACCACCATCGACGTCAGGCCAACGATGACCGTCGCTGCGGAAGCGGCGATGACGGCGCCGATGCGGCTGACCGTGGCCCGGATCGCGTCGTCGGCGCTGTTCCTCCCCAACTCCTCGCGGAAGCGGGAGATGAAGAAGATCGTGTAGTCGGTCCCAACGCCAAAGACCAGGACGACGATGAACGAGTCGAGCACAGACGACAGCTGCCAGCCACCCTGGGCCAGGAAGCCGAGGATTCCTCGGGCCACGAGGAAGGCCGACCCGATCGTGATCAGCGGCGCCAGGGCCGCCAGGGGGGCTCGGTAGATGAGCAGCAGGACGAGCACGACCAGGACGATCGTGACCAGCGTTGTCCGGCTGGTGCCGTCCTCGATTGCCTGCAGGTAGTCGCGGCCGATGCCGGCCTGGCCTGTGACCTGGGCCGTGAGACCGTCCGGCAGCACTCCCGAGCCGGCCAGATGCGCCCTGATTGCGTCTATCGCGGCGTTTGTCTTGGGCAGGAAGGACGGCGTGTTCATGTCGAGCCGGGCGAGCTCCACGACGCCATCAGTGCTGCGGAACATGGAAGCGAGGGACGGCGAGCTCTCGGCGGTGACGTAGCGCAAAACTGCGTCGGGGTGGCCGCTGCCTTCGAAGTAGGTGCGCAAGCCCTCGATGGCGATGCGGTCCGCGTCGCTCAAGCCGCCGGATCGCGAGAAGACGAGGAGCGCGACGGTCGGGGCGGAGTCATTTGGGAATGCTTTGGCGATGACCCCGCGGGCGGCCAGGGACTCCGCGTCACGCGGCAAAAAGCTCGTCTCGTCGGCGGACCCAGCCTGGGACAGAGAAGGAGCCAGTGCGCCCAGGAGCGCGGCGGCTATGAGCCAGGCCACCACGAACACGAATCTGAGCCGAAGAACGAGCCGGCCGAGTCGATCGAACATAAGGACCTGCTGGCGGCTGGAGTCAGCCTTTGACGGCGCGCGTCTCATTGCGCCACGCCTGCGCCGCCGGCATGGGGCATCAGGATTCTACGGGTTGGCCGTCGGGACGGCAGGCTGAGTGGGCCGCGAGACGGCACCGGGAAGTAACGCGGCCGCTGCCTCGGCCGGGACCACCCCGGCCACGTCCGTCGATCGGCGGATCGCGACGAGCAGCAGCGCCACGGCCACCCAGAGCAGCACCGGCAGGGCTATGGCCAGATCGGCCACGAGGTAGGCGGCGATCAGGGCTGCCGCGACCCCGCGAGATCCGACCGTGTTGCGGCTTCGAAGCCAGGCCGCCAGCGCCATGGGCAGCAAGGCGACCGGGTAGTGGTACCACGTGACCGGCAGGATGATGAGCGAGGCAATGGTGGCCCACGTGATCGCTTCGAGCGGGTCCCGCACAAGCCGAGCCGACGCGACGGTGACAAGCAGCGCCACGCCTGTCGAGACAAAGGCGAGCTGATGGGCCAGGCCATTGTTGCCCAACAGGAGCGCCACCTGGCTCGCCGGGCCGATGTTCACGCGCGTCGCCAGATCGGCGTTGCTGGTCAGACCCAGGTACTCGACGTAAGTCCTCCACGGCCCGATACCGCCCACGATGAAGCTGACGACGAGAATGCCAGTCCCGATCCCGACCGCCGCGAGAACAACCCGGAGCATCGAGCCGCGGGCGGGGTCGTTCGGCCGCGTGGCGCGGACGAGCAGCCACAGGCCCAGCGACGCTGGATGCAGTTTGATCGCGGAGGCTACGGCGAGCGCGGCTCCGCCGAGGATCGTCGTGGCCCGCGACGACACAGGTCCGCCGACGGCGGCCACGGCCACGGCGCCAAAGAGGAGCGGGAAGAACATGTCGATGTTGCCGAAGAGAACGCCAACGGCCAAGGGCAGAAAGAACGCGGCCGCGGCCACCGTCAAGAGCGCGGCATCGATTGTGGCGAGCAGGCTGATCGGGGCGACGGTATGGCGGCCGATCGACGATCGCGCCACCGCCGCCGCAACCACGGCCAGCCCCACGATTGCCCCGATCCACGAGCCCGCCAGGACGAGCCAGCCGGGAAGTCCCGATACCGGCACGAGCGCCTGCGCCACCAGCGGCGGATAGGAGTAGAAGAGATCGCGGGCGCTGAGGCCGCTGGCAACCGCGTTCTGATCGTATGGGGATCCGCCCGACGCCACTCGGCCGGCGGCATCGAGCAGCAGCTGGAGGTCGAACCCGGCCGCCGGTGGCCTCAGGGCCAGCAGGCTGCTGCAGAGCGACGCCAGATACGCCCAACCGCCGATGGCGAATACGACGCAGACGACCCTGTTCATTCGGGCGCGCGCGGGACCGGCGTTGCGCTCCGGATTGGCGTTGCGGACGATTGCGACGGTCATGTCGGTACCTGCTTAGCCCGACGAATAGAGCGCTCGAGAAACGCATTCTCGGTCACTAGTGCCCCCTATCATGAGTACCAACGACGAGCACCGAACAGGTTAGGCCAACCCGGGCCTGCTGTTGAGCCCGCCGACGTGTGGGCCGCCAATCCGGTGCGGCGATACGAGTCGGACACACCCCCGCGACCCTCGAAAGGACGACATGAGGCAGCCGGCCGATACCTCGCGTCAGACCCCCTCGTTGCCAGAGCGAGTCGACGAACTGCTGCGGTCGCTCAGCATCGAGGAGCGAGCCGGACTGACTTCCGGCGTCGACGCCTGGCACGCGGGCGGAGTGGACTCCATCGGTCTGCGGCCGATGCTCACCCTCGACGGCCCGAACGGCGTCCGCGGTCCGGTCTTCCCGCCGGGATCCAGCGCCACGTGCACGCCGTGCGGCACGGGTCTGGGCGCGACCTGGGACGTGGCCCTCGTGGCCGAGGTCGCCGCGCGCATCGGCCTCGAGGCCAAGCGGGCCGGCGTGCACTACATGCTCGGCCCCGTGCTGAACCTCATCCGGTCCCCGCTCGGCGGCCGTGACTTCGAGGGCTACTCGGAGGATCCGCTGCTCACGGCCGAGTTGGCGGTCGCGTACGTGGCCGGCATGCAGTCGCAGGCCGTCGCCGCCTGCCCCAAGCATCTGGTGGCCAACGATTCGGAGGCCCATCGCCGGACGGTCAATTGCATCGTCGACGAACGAGCGCTGCGCGAGGTCTACCTGCTGCCGTTCGAAGCAGTTGCTCGTGCGGGGGCGTGGTCGATGATGGCCGCCTACAACCGGCTCAACGGCGTCCACGGCACGGAGAATGGGCCGCTCATCCACGACATCGTCCGCGATGAGTGGGGTTGGGATGGCGTCATGGTGTCCGACTGGCACGCCACTCACGACACGCTGATCGCGGCAGGAGCCGGCCTCGACCTGGAGATGCCCGGCCCGCCGCTCTTCTTCGGCCCGCCGCTGGCAGCCGCCGTCCGGCGCGGTGAGGTCGACGAGGAGATCCTCAACTCGGCGGCGCGGCGGATCCTGACGCTGGCCGCCAGGGTCGGGGCGCTGCGGTTGGAGGGCGCGGCGCCGACCGCGGCTGCCAGCGTCGAACCGAGCACCGCACACGCGACCGGCGCGGCCGCGCCCCAGCTTCTCTCCGACGCCACCGCAGCGGCGCTCGTTCGCCGGGCCGCAGCCGAATCCTTCGTCCTTCTCGCCAACGACGGCGCGCTACCGCTGGCCCCGGCAAGCCTGCGCCGGGTGGCCATCCTCGGCCCCAACGCGGCCCTGCCCTGTACCCAGGGCGGCGGCGCCGCGAATATCGACGCGCCCTATGCCATCAGCCCGCTGGAGGGCTTGCGCGCCGCGCTTCCGGCCGGCGTCGAGATCGTCCACGAGCCGGGCTGCAAGACCGATCTGTTCCTGCCGGCACTGGCCCGCATGGACGTCGCGGACCTGGACGGCAACCCCGGCCTGACGCTGGAGATCTTCCGCGGCCGGGAGCCCGCCGGCACGCCGGTGGCTCGGCTGCGCGTGGAGACGAGTGAAGTCATCGTCGGCGACTACGTTCCGCCGGCTGTCGACGCGATTGACTATGCCTATCGCCTGTCGGCCTGGCTGACGCCCGCGGTCGGCGGCGCGCACGACATCGGCTTGCGTGGCATGGGCGGACGGCGGCTCTTCGTCGATGGCGCGCCGGCTGCGGACAACTGGGACGCAAAGGCCGGCGTAGACATGCCGGCCGAGCGCTTCGAGAACGAGGAGCAGCTGGCGACGTTCCAATTCGAGGCCGGCAAGCGGGTCCTCGTGGTGGCCGAGGGTCATTGCAACGACACCATGGCGCGGATGCTCATCGTCGGCTGTGCCGCCCACGAGACCCGCGACAACATGGCCGCTGCGGTGGAAGCCGCCGCCTCCGCCGACGTGGCGATCGTCGTCGTCGGCAATGACGACGTCTACGAGGCCGAGGGCCACGACCGCAACACCGTCACCCTGCCCGGACGCCAGGACGAATTGGTAGAGCGCGTGGTCGCCGCCAACCCGCGGACGGTCGTGGTAGTCAACGCCGGCTGCCCGATGGATCTGCCCTGGGCCGACAAGGTGGCCGCCGTTGTGTATGCCTGGCTGCCGGGCCAGGAGTTCGGGAATGCGCTGGCCGACGTCCTGCTCGGGGCCGCGGAACCCGGCGGTCGCCTGCCGGTGACGCTGGCCCGCACGCCGACCGACTACCCGGCCTACAGCACCCAGCCCGACGCCGGCGACGAGCTCGTATACAGCGAAGGCGTGAACGTCGGCTATCGCGGTTTCGACGCCGCCGGAGTGGAGCCGCGCTTCGCCTTCGGGCATGGCCTGGGCTACACCACGTTCGAATACGAATCACTCGAGCTTGGCGCCGACGACCTGGCCGAGGGCGAACCCCTCGAAATTCGGGTGAAGCTACGCAACACCGGCCCGAGACCCGGCAAGGAAGTCGTCCAGGTCTATCTCGCCGATCTGGAGGCCTCGGTGCCGCGCCCGCCGCGTGAGCTGAAGGGCTTCGCGGTCGTGCGGCTGGCGCCCGATGAGATCGTCGAGTTGACGCTGACCCTCGACGACCGCGACCTCGGCTACTGGGACGTGGCCCGTCATTCCTGGCGAATCGAGCCGGGGCGATTCGAGATTCAGGTGGGGCACTCGTCGGCGGACATCCGTCTCCGGCGCGTTTTCGAACTGGCCTGAAGTTGTGCGGCCACTCCGACCCCTGCCAGAACGTGCGGCCGCCCGGTCCGGCCTTCGGCCGAGGGAGAGGCCGCAGGCGGGCGTATAGTCGAAGCCGCACTCAACCGATCCCTTCGGAGAGTCTGGGCCCGAGCCCCTGGCCTCTGGCCGGACCGCTGCCTCATTGGAGGGCAAGATGGGACTCTTCGGTCGCAAGACTCCAGCCGCCAAGTCGGCCCAGGCCCCAGCGAAAACGCACGCCTACAAGGCGCCCGATGCGCCGGCCTCCTCTGGCCACATCGCCTGCCAGATCTGCGGTCTGGCGCCCGACGACTTCATGCACGACGCCGCGAAGACGGACACCGACACGGACACGGACATGCACTGGGCGTAGCCCAGCCCGCGCGGTCGCGTGACCCGTGCTCGGGATCGAGCCCGCAGCCAGTCTCCTCGGTCTTCGTTTGCTCGCATCTGGTAACCTCGATCACCCCCTGCCCGCTGTGAGGCGGGGGCATCGAATCGCGAGTGGAACCATGGCTGAGAGACCGCGCACCCTTGTGGAGAAGATCTGGGACGCCCATGTCGTGGCGTCTGAGCCTGGCGCGCCGGCGATTCTCGCGATCGACCTACACCTCGTTCATGAGGTCACGAGCCCGCAGGCGTTCACCGGTTTGCGCGATCGCGGGCTGAAGGTTCGCAAGCCCGGCCAGACCGTGGCTACGGCGGATCATTCGATCCCCACGCTGGATCCGTCGCTGCCCATCGCGGACGAGCTGGCTCGCAAGCAGCTGGCCCAGATCGAGGAGAACTGCCGCGANNCACGGCGCCTTCGGGGCGCTGGCGTTCGGCATCGGGACGAGCGAGATCGAGATGGTCCTGGCCACGCAGACCCTGCTCCAGCGCCGGCCCAAGACGTTCCGGGTCCAGATCGACGGCCGGCTCCAGCCGAGCGTCGGCGCCAAGGACATCATCCTGGCCCTGATCGCCCGCATCGGCGTCGGCGGCGGGACCGGCCACGTCTTCGAGTTCACCGGCGACGCCATCCGCGCCCTCTCGATGGAAGAGCGGATGACCGTCTGCAACATGTCGATCGAGGGCGGCGCCCGCGCCGGACTGATCGCCCCGGACGAAACCACGTTCGCCTATCTGAAGGGCCGCCGGTTCGCTCCCCAGGGCGCGGCCTGGGACGACGCAGTCGCTGCCTGGCGCAAGCTGCCGTCCGACGAAGGCGCGGTCTACGACCGGACGGTCGTCGTCGACGGCGACAAGCTCGAGCCGATGGTGACCTACGGCACGAACCCCGGTATGGGCCTGCCGATCAGCGGCCGGATCCCCTCGCCGGCCGATGTCGAGCCGGCCGCCCGTGAAGACCTCGAGCGCGCCCTCACCTACATGGGTCTCCAGCCGGGGACGTCGATCGCCGGCCAGAAGCTCGATGTCGTCTTCATCGGTTCGTGCACCAACGGCCGGATCGAGGACATGCGAGCCGCCGCCTCGGTATTGCGCGGCCGGCACGTGGCCGCCGGGCTGCGAGTGCTCGTCGTTCCAGGCTCACAGCAGGTCAAGCGCCAGGCCGAGAGCGAAGGATTGGACGCGGTCTTCCGCGCCGCCGGAGCCGAGTGGCGTGAGTCGGGCTGCTCGATGTGCATCGCCATGAACGGCGACCAGCTCGAGCCGGGCCAGTACGGCATCAGCACCTCGAACCGCAACTTCGAGGGACGCCAGGGCAAGGGCGGGCGATCGTTCCTCGCCTCGCCGCTGACCGCCGCCGCCAGTGCCATCACCGGCGTAGTGACCGATCCGCGTCCCGTCGTGCAGACGACGGGCACTGTCGCGGCCCAGACCTCGGCCGTGGAGGCCCACTGACATGCCCGAAGCCTTCGTTTCGACTACCAGCCGCGTCATCGCCATCCCGCGGGCCAACATCGACACCGATCAGATCTGCCCGGCCCGCTTCCTCAAGATCACGGACAAGGCAAATCTCGCCGACGCGCTCTTCTTCGACTGGCGGTTCACGTCGGACGGCGCGCGCCGCGTCCCGCCTTCCTTCATCGATGAGCCCCACAACGCCGGCCGCCAGATCCTCCTCGTCGGCGACAACTTCGGCTCCGGCTCCTCGCGCGAGCACGCCCCCTGGGCGCTGCGGGCGTGGGGCATCCGGGCCATCGTCTCCACGAGCTTCGCCGACATTTTCAAGGGCAACGCCTTCAAGAACGCCCTCCTGCCAATCGTGGTTTCGGCCGAGCGGCTCGCGTCTCTTCAGGCGCTCGTGGCCGCCAACCCGGACGGCGAGTGGACCGTGGATCTCGAGGCCCAGAAGGTCACGCTGCCCGGCGGCGACACCTTCGCCTTCGAGATCGACCCGTTCGCCCGAACGATGATCCTGGCGGGCACCGACGAGATCGGCTATGTGCTCTCCAGGCTTCCCGCCATCGAGGCCTGGGAAGCCGGCCACCCGGCCCGCGTCGACACAGCGTCAGCCTAGGCTCGCGCCCGCGAGGGCGCGACGCGCGGTGCCCCAGGCGGCGACCTCGGGCGCCCCGGGGCAATCGCGACCGGCCGAGGACCATGACCCAGGTTCGCCTTGACTCGGGTCGACCTTCCAGGCACCCTTCCGAGGATCTTGGGAATTCTTCGAGGGGAGGGCGAGAGTACATGCCTGACGATCCGGCCCTGCAGCTGCTCGATCAGCCAAGCGCGGAGCAGACCCCCGCAACCTCCGAGCAGGCGAGCGAAATCGACGGTCCGGGTAGTCGACCTCGCGGCCGCGGCCGACCGTCCGCCCTGGTGGCATGGCTGCTGGTTGCCGTAGCCGGCCTCGGTATGTTCATCTCGACGCCGCCGTCGGCAGGGCCGGACGAGCCGACTCACGAGGTGACCGCCTGGTATCTATCAGGGCACGGGCTGCGTCCTGGTTCGATCGAGTGGTTCTCCGTCCCGGTATCGTTCTCGGTCGACCCCTGCTTCATACACGCGTCGCAGGTGACCGCCGGCTGCATGCCACCACGCTCGACAGCCCAGGCGCTGGCATCGACCGCCGAATTCACCAACTACGGCCCGCCCTACTACTGGGTGGTCGGTGTCGGGCAGAGGATTGCGGCCTCGCTGCTGGGGATCGAGTATGCGGACATCGGCGGTCGGCTCGCCTCCTTCATCCTGAACTTCGGCGCGCTGCTCGTTCTCAGTCTCTACATGCGCCGCCGGAGCCAGTGGTGGGGGACCTTCCTGCTGCTGGTCTCTACGCCGATGGCGGTCTTCATGGGGATCGTCGTCAACCCGAACGGCTGGGAGATCACCTGCGGCCTGGTAATGGGGGCCGTCCTGTCCGAGGCCGTTTGGAGTCGTCAATCGCTCGGGTCCGACGCCTGGCCCAGGGCCACCACCGCGATGCTCGTCGTCGCGAGCATCGCCCTGTCTCTGGCCAGGCCGCTCGGGTTCATCTGGGCTTCCGGTTTGACCGTGTCTGCGATTGCCCTGGCCCCGTCCGTGAACCGGCGATTGCTGCTGCGTGTCGCGAGTGCGGTGGCTCCTGGAATCGTCCTGGGGATACTTTGGACCCTTGCCTTCCCGACGTTGCTCCCGAGTGACGTGGCGGCGAACCCGACAACTGTCGGCAACGTGGCCGACGCGTTTGGCCTTTCCCTCCTGCTATTTCCCTTTCGCGTGTGGCAAATGTTCGGCGATCTTGGCTGGCTCGACACGCCGCCGCCCGTGCCGCTCTTTCTGGCGACGATCGCGGCGTGGGGCGTACTGCTGACCCGGCTGCCATCGATCGGGAAGGCGGCGAAGTTGTGTGGCGTATTCGGAATCGTGATCCTGCCGAGTGCCATCGAATCGACTGGCTTGGGGATCTGGTGGCAGGGTCGCTATACGTTGCCGTTCGCGCTCGGGTTCGGGCTGCTGCTACTGCTGCGATCGGGCCAGCTCATACCGCGCACCGTCTCCATCGTGTCGGGCATCGCCGTCTTGTCGCTGGGTGTGATGGTCTGGGTCAACGCGGTTCGCTATGACTTCGGACTGAGCATCTTCGACTTGCCGGCATCTCTCGAACATCAGGGGCTAAGCCCCGTTCGAGTACTGCTCTCGGCGGCGATCGGCGCACTACTGCTGTTGGCCGGTGGCTATCTGCTCTTTCAGGCATGGAGAATGGAGCGCGATCTTCGGTCTGCCGCGGCGCGATCTCGGACTGGCTGACCGCCGCCGACTGAACACCGCGGTCCGGGATTCCGTCAGGACAGTCGCGAGGGATCACCGCGCGGGGCGTAGCCTGACGCGGTTCGACAGCCTACGAATTGTGGGCTGTAGATGGATCGGAACGCCGTGGACGAGCTGCGGGTCACGCGCGCCATCATCGGCTCGGTGCGAGAGCACGACCTGTCCGCGTTCGAGGTCTGGCACTGGCTTGGGCCGATCGCCGGTCCGGCCGGGCGGGCTGAGCGAGGCGACGATCTTCCCGGCCCCCAGGCCCTAAACTTGGCGCCGACAGAAGCGCACCGCCAAGCCCCGCGGAGATGAACCCACCATGTCGAACGACGCCCCTCGCCCACTTCCCTACGACCTGCCCAGCGATCCGAACAAGCGCCACAGCGCTGCCCTGACCGACGGCCCCGATCGCGCCGCCGCGCGGGGCATGCTCAAGGCCATCGGCTTCAACGACAAGGACCTGGCCCGACCGCTCATCGGCGTGGCCACGACCTGGATCGAGACGATGCCGTGCAACTACAACCAGCGCCGGCTGGCCGAGCACGTCAAGGCGGGCATCCGGGCGGCGGGCGGGACGCCGATGGAGTTCAGCACCATCTCGGTGTCGGACGGCACGTCGATGGGCACCGAGGGCATGAAGGCCAGCCTCATCAGCCGTGAGGTCATCGCCGACTCGATCGAGCTGTGCGTCCGCGGGCACATGCTCGACGGCGTCGTCTGCCTGGTGGGCTGCGACAAGACGATCCCCGGCGCCGCGATGGCCCTCGGCCGGCTCGACCGGCCCGGCGTGATCCTCTACAACGGCACGATCTATCCGGGTGTGTACAAAGGCAAGCGCGACGCCACGATCGTCACGATCTTCGAGGCGATCGGCGCCTACCGCGCCGGCAAGATGAGCGCCGAAGAGCTGTACGAGATCGAGTCGGTCAGCTGTCCCGGCGCCGGGGCGTGCGGTGGCCAGTACACGGCCAACACGATGTCGATGGTCATGGAGATCCTGGGTCTTTCGCCTGCCGGCCTGAACGGCATCCCGGCCGAGCATCCCGACAAGAATGCCGCGGCGCACCGCTGCGGCGAGATCGTCATGGATCTGATCCGGCGCGACGTGCGGCCCAAGGAGTTCGTCACTCGCAAGGCCATCGAGAACGCGATCGCCTGCGTTGCGGCCACCGGTGGCTCGACCAACGCGGTCCTCCATCTGATCGCGATCGCCCATGAGTACGGCCTGGCGCCGCTCGACATCGACGTCTTCGGCGAGATCGCCGACCGGACGCCGAACATCGGCGACCTCGTCCCCGGCGGGCGCTATGCCGCGGCCGACCTGTTCGAGGCCGGCGGTCTCGGCCTGGTCACCCGCGAGCTGCTCAAGAAAGGCCTGATCGACGGCTCCACGCCAAATGTCGACGGCGGAACGATCGCCAGCAACGCCGCGGCCACGGTCGAAACGGCCGGCCAGAAGGTCGTCCTGCCGATCGAGACTCCCCTGAGCGCGACCGGCGGCCTGACGATCCTCCACGGCACGCTCGCCCCGGACGGCTGCGTCATCAAGCTGGCCGGCCACGAGCGTCGCTTCCACAAGGGACCGGCTCGCGTCTTCGAAACCGAGAACGCCTGCTACGACGCTGTCCGCGGCCAGAAGATCAACAAGGGCGACGTGATCGTGATCCGGTACGAGGGTCCGGTCGGTGGGCCCGGCATGCAGGAGATGCTGTCGGTGACGGCGGCGCTGTCCGGCGAGGGCATGGGCGAGCACGTCGCGCTGCTCACCGACGGCCGCTTCTCCGGCGGCACACACGGCCTGATGATCGGCCACGTGGCGCCGGAGGCGGCGCTGGGCGGTCCGATCGGGCTGGTCCAGGAAGGCGACGAGATCGTCATCGACGTCGATCGCCACGCTCTGGACCTCAACATTCCGGCGGCCGAGTTGGAGGCGCGCCGCGCACGCTGGACCGCCCCGGCCCCGCGCTACAAGACCGGCGTCATGGCCAAGTACGCGGCCATGGTTTCATCGGCGTCGCTCGGCGCGGTCACCACCGGCGACCGCATGACCGAGCGCCTCGGAACGTCTACCGCCCGCGCTCCGCGCTAGCATCGGTGGAGCCCGGCCGCTCATCTGCGTTGCCGGGTTCCGCGGCGCCGTAGGGATCTTCTGGCTGCCTGCGATATCCTCGCCGGGGGCCCAGGCCCGACTATGGAGGACGCTCATGACGACGGATGTCGGTCGCGACGAGATGACCGACCGCGAGCTAGCCGAGCTGATCGAGCTGCTGCGCGGACTGATCCGGATCAAGAGCGTCAACCCGCCCGGGGACGAGATCCTCGTCGCTCGCTACCTCGAGCAGGTCTTCGCCGATGAGGGCATTCCCGCCACGGTCGTGGAGCCGTTCCCCGGGCGTGGCTCGATCGTGGCCCGCGTCCACGGCGACGGCGCGCCCAAGGGCGGCGGCGGCGATCCGCTCCTGCTGCTATCCCACCTGGACGTGGTGCCGGCCGAGCCCGCGAGCTGGAAGCACGACCCATTCGGTGGGGATCTGGCGGACGGCTATGTCTGGGGCCGCGGCGCCGTGGACATGAAGTCGATGGTGGCGATGGAGGTCCAGGTCATGCGCCGCCTGGCGCGAGCCGCCCGAGAGGCCGGCCGCAACCCGGCGACGGATCCTATCCCGGGCCTGCGCCGCGACGTCATCTTCTGCTCGACCGCCGACGAGGAAGCCGGCGGCTGGCAGGGCGCGGGCTGGCTGGTGGACAACCACCCGGACTGGCTCCGGGCCGCCGGGGCACTCAACGAAGCGGGCGGCATGGCCATGACCTACGGCGGCGTTCGCTTTTATCCGATCCAGGTCGCCGAGAAGGGCTTCGTCGTCTACAAGCTCCACGTGAAAGGTCGCTGGGGGCACGGCTCGGTGCCGACGCCGGACAACGCTGCCGTGCTGGCGGCGCGGATCGTGGCCCGGCTGGCCGAGCCCGGTCCGGTACGCCTCACCCAGGCCATCGGCGTCTCGTTGGCCAGGGCAGTCCCCCACCTCACGGTCCGCGCGGTCGCGGCGATCGCGGCCCTGGCCCCGGCAGCCGTTGCTGGCGCCGCCGCCACGCCCAGCGCCGCCGTCGATCCCGCGCGAGTCGAGGCCGCCCTGCGCGAGCTATGCGATCCGATCCTGGCCCGGACCGTCTCGGCGATGATCCACGATACGATCTCCGTGGGCATCATCCGTGCCGGCGTGAAGTACAACGTCATCCCCGGCGTGGCGGAGATCGAGATCGACTGTCGGACGCTGCCCGGCACAGATGAACCCGCCATGCTCGAAGAGCTTCACCGGCGCATCGGCGACGAGCTGTGGGCACGTATCGAGGTCGAATGCGAGCAGATCGGGTCGGCGGTCCAGGCGCCGCTCGACAGCCCGCTCTATCGGCTGCTCGAGAAGGTCGTTGTCGACCACGACGCCCGCGGCGTACCGGTGCCGTTCCTCGCCCCGTTCGCGACCGACGCCAAACACCTGGCTCGGATCGGCGTCCCAACGTACGGCTTCTCGCCCCTCAAGACGGGCAGCGGCGACGGTCTGCTGGAGCTGATGCACGGCGACGACGAGCGGGTCAGCGTGGATGCCTTGCGCTTCGGCCTGCCGGTCCTGTGGGATGCGGTGACCCGCTTCTGCGCCTGATTCAGAGAACGGTCGGCCCTTTCGGCACGAATGCTTATTCCTTAGGCAGACCGGGCAGATGCCCCAAGAGCCCGAGAACGCGGGCGGGTTGGCCCCTTGCCGGCCGGGTCATGCGGCCCTATCGGCAGGCCGACCGGCCTCCGAGAATCCTGGTAAGGCAACGAATGGGCCAGCCGTCACTACGGCTCAACAAGTCGGTATCGGAACCGTTGCCGCCGCGGCCGACACGGAGCGTTCCCGCATGAACGCAGTGGCTCTCCACTCCATATCCCGCAACGCCCGGCTCAAACGCTGCGGTCGTGGCCGACCGGTTCCGCTGTTCGATGGACGCTCGCGATAGAGGTAGTCGTGATCGTCCGCTGCGGCGCGCAATCGGCGACGTCACGCAACGGGCGATCCCGGGGCAGACCAAAGGGGCAATTGGATGGTCGTGGCTCAGGTCTCACCTCCCTTGGCGGTCGATTCGGGCGTCCGCTTCCTCGAAGAAGTCAGCGCCAAGACCGCAGGCGTGTCCCGCCTCGAGATGTGCATCCAGTGCGGCACGTGCGGTGGATCATGCCCGTCCGCCGACGACATGGATCACACCCCGCGGATGCTCTTCGCCATGATCCGGGCCGGGATGAAGGAACAAGCGCTGCGTAGCAACACGCCCTGGATGTGCGTGTCGTGCTACCACTGCGTCGTTCGCTGCCCCCAGGGCGTCCACATCGCCGACGTCATGTACACCCTCAAAGGCATGGCCGAGCAGGAGAAGTCATATCGCGACTCCACTCCCCCGGGTTTCGCCAGGGTCTTCGTCGGACAGGTCGAGACCTTCGGGCGCAGCTGGGAGCTGGGCCTCACCGCTCGCCACTACCTGCGCCATTTCATCCTTCGGTTGCCTCGCATGACGCCGATGGCCGCAGGTTTGTTCTTCCGCGGTCGAATAGGGATCCTCCCCCACCGGATCAGGCAGCGGAAACAGCTCCACGCGATCTTGAGTCGAGCAGAAGAGCTGGAGAAGGTGTCGTGAGCCGCTACCTCTACTATCCCGGCTGCTCCATGGACGGCAGCGGCCGAGCCTACGGCGAGTCGCTGATACCGGTGTGCGAGAAGCTCGGCCTGAACCTGGCCGAGATCGACGACTGGAACTGCTGCGGAGCCACCGAGTACGTCGGCGTCAGCCTGAGCCCGGCCTACGCGCTGATCGCCCGGAACCTGGCCATCGCCGCGAAGTCCAAGACCGACGGCGAGCCGCTCGTGGCGGCCTGCAGCGCCTGCTACCTGAACCTGGCCAAGGCCGACAACTACATGAAGGAGCGGCCGCAGCTCGGCGAGCGCGTCAACGTGGCGCTCGATGCCGGCGGCCTTCACTACGACCCGGGCTCGGTCGAGATCCGCCACTTGCTCGAAGTGATCATGAACGACGTCGGCCTCGACCAGGTCCGCGCCAACGTGGTCAAGCCGCTCGCCGGCCTGCGCGTCGCGCCCTACCTGGGCTGCATGCTCCCCCGCCCCGACCCGGACCACCGCTGGAAGAACCACGAGCGCCCGGACGACCTCGACCAGCTGCTCGCGGCCCTTGGCGCCGACGTCGTGGACTTCCCGCTCAAGACCGAATGCTGCGGCGGCCACATGACGCAGATTGCGCCGAAGGTCGGCCTCGAGCTAATCAGGCGCCTCGTCGACGAGGCCGAGCACCACCTGGCCGACATGATGGTCACGGTCTGCCCGATGTGTCAGATCAACATCGACGCCTACCAGGGCGAGATGAACGCCGAGTTCCACACGAAGCACAAGATGCCGATCGTCTTCTTCACCCAGTTGATGGGCGTGGCCTTCGGGCTGGACCCGAAGAAGATGGGCATCGGGCGAGAACTCACGGACGCGCGCCCTGCCCTCAAGAAGATCGGCAAGGAGGCCCAGCCGGCCGCCGATCCGGTCGCTCCGGCGCACAGACCGCGACCCGACAAACGCGCCCTGCCGATGCCACGCATGGAATCCGAAGCGACCGCTGCGGCAGAGACTCCGGCGGAGGTGGCCCGATGAACGGGCACGTACCCGCCGAGGGCGAAATCCGGATCGGCGTCTACATCTGCCACTGCGGCAGCAATATCGCCGGTGTCGTCGACGTCGCCGAGGTTGCGAGCTGGGCGGCCGAGAACCTGAAGGATCAGGGCGTCGTCATCGCCCGCGACTACAAGTTCATGTGCTCGAGCCCCGGCCAGGACCTGGTCACGGACGACATCCGCGACCTCGGGCTGAACCGCATCGTCGTCGCGGCCTGCTCGCCGCACCTTCACGAGAACACTTTCCGCACGGCGACGGCGCGAGCCGGCCTCAACCCGTATCTCTGCGAACTCGTCTCGATCCGCGAGCAGGACTCGTGGGTTCATACGGACAAAGCGGCGGCGACGGCCAAGGCCAAGGCCATCCTGGCCGGCGGCGTGGAGCGGGTCCGGCGCAACGAGCCCCTCGATCCCATCACGGTCAACATCAACCCCGCGACCCTGGTCGTGGGCGGCGGCATCGCCGGCATCCAGGCCACGCTCGAGATCGCCGACGCCGGCTTCCACGTCTACCTAGTGGAGAAGGACGCATCGATCGGCGGCCACATGGCCCAGTTCGACAAGACCTTCCCCACTCTCGACTGCGCGGCCTGCATCCTCACCCCGCGCATGGTCTCGGCCGGCACGCATCCCAACGTCACGCTCATGACCTGGAGCGAGGTCACGCACGTCGACGGCTATGTGGGCAACTTCACCGTAACCATCCGCAAGAAGGCGCGCTACGTCGACGAGTCCGTCTGCAACGGCTGCGGAGTCTGCCAGGAAAAGTGCCCCAAGAAGGTCATCGACGAGGTTTACGAGGCTGGTCTCGGCTATCGCAAGGCGATCTATACCCCGTTCGACCAGGCGGTGCCGCGAACCCCGGTCATCGACCGCGAGAACTGCACCTACTTCGAGAAAGGCACCTGCAAGGCTTGCGAGAAGTTCTGCGAGTCGAATGCCATCCGCTTCGACCAGAAGGACGAGATCCTCACCGTCGAGGTCGGCAACATCATCCTGGCCACGGGCTACGACATCTTCGACGCCCGCCAGATCGCCCAGTACGGCTACGGCCGGCTGCCGAACGTCTTCACCAGCCTCGAGTTCGAGCGGTTGTCCAACTCGGCCGGACCGACCAACGGCCATATCGTCCTGCGCGACGGCGTGACCGAGCCCAAGACGGTCGGCGTGATCCACTGCGTCGGCAGCCGCGACCGCAACTTCAACAACTACTGCTCCGCGATCTGCTGCATGCAGAGCCTCAAGTTCTCGCACCTCGTCAAGGAGCACACCGGGGCCACGGTCTACGACTTCTACATCGACATGCGAACCGCGGCCAAGGGCTACGACGAGTTCTACCAGCGGGTCATGGAGGAGGGCACGCTCTTCGTCCGCGGCAAGCCCGCCGAAGTCACCGAGGCCGGTCGACTGCCGGGCGAGGAAGGCAAGCTCATCGTCCAGGTCGAGGACACCCTGGCCGGCCGCCAGCGGCGGATCCCGGTGGACATGGTCGTCCTGTCCGTGGGCCTCCAGCCGCGTGCGGACGCCAAGGAATTGGCCCAACGGTTCGGCATCTCGTGCAGCTCCGACGGCTGGGCCATCGAGAAGCACCCCAAGCTCGATCCGGTCGCGACAATGACCGAAGGCGTCTTCATCGCGGGTTGCGTCAGCGGCCCCAAGGACATCCCGACTTCAGTGGCGCAGGGCGCCGCCGCGGCCGCGCGTGTCCTGGGCCGGATCCAGATGAAGCAGATGAACCTGGAGCCGATCAAGGCCACGGTTCACCCCGAGCACTGCTCCGGCTGCCGCATCTGCAACACGATGTGCCCCTACAACGCCATCAGCTTCGACGACGTGAAGGGCGTCTCGTTCATCAACGCGGCCATGTGTCAGGGCTGCGGAACGTGCGTCGCCGCTTGCCCGGCCGGAGCGATCTCCGGAACGGGCTTCAGCGACGAGCAAGTTCTTGCCCAGATCGAAGGCCTGCTCAGGGTCGGCGCCGACGGACTGCCGCTCAAACGAGCGGCCTACCCCGTGGCACAACATGAAGGCAACGGTCATCGACCCGAGGCCCCGATCGAGGAGGCGGTGCGAGCATGAGCACGCAGGCACCTGTCGCACCGGCTCCTGCCGAAGGGACGGGCGCGGCCACCATCGCCGAAGCCACGACCTTCGAGCCGGTCATCATCGGCTTCACCTGCAACTGGTGCAGCTATCGAGCCGCCGACCTGGCGGGCACGGCCCGGACCAAGTACCCGCCCAATGTCCGCCTCATCAGGCTGATGTGTTCGGGTCGCCTGGATCCGACGTTCGTGCTCAAGGCTTTCTCGGAGGGCGCCGACGCGGTTCTCGTCAGCGGCTGCCATCCCGGCGAATGCCACTACATCGAGCAGAACTACAAGGCCCTGCGGCGCTTCCAGTTGCTGTCTCGCACGATCCAGGCGCTGGGCATCGAGCCGGGACGGCTCCAGCTCGTCTGGGCCAGCGCCGCCGAAGGCGTCCGTCTCGCCGGTGAGATCGCCCGTGTCACCGAAGAGGTTCGAGAGCTGGGTCCGCTCAACTGGCCGGCCGGCGAGATCGTAGATATCGACAACGTAACGCTCGAGGCGGCGTGGGAGGCCACGGGCGGCGACGCCGGCGGACCACCCGAAACGCCGGGCGGAGCGAACCCACAGCATGCAGCCGAGTCGGCGGAGGCGGCCCGATGAGCCCAGCCGCGAAGCCCGCCGCCAAGCCGAAGCTCGCCATATTTGGCGCCGCGTCGTGCGGTGGCTGCGACATCGCCATCGTCAACATCCACGAGCACATCGTGGATGTGGCAGCGGCCTTCGACATCGTCCTGTGGCCGACCATCATGGACGGCAAGTACAGCGACATCGAAGCCATGGCCGACGGCGAGATCACGATCACCCTGGTCTCGGGCAGCATGCGGACCGACGAGACGGTCCATCTCGCGAAGCTCCTGCGGCGCAAGTCGCAGTTCATGGTCTCGTTCGGATCGTGCGCCAGCGAGGGCTGCATCCCGGGTCTCGCCAACCTGTCGAGTCGCAAGGAGATCCTCGATACGGCCTTCAGCACCTCGAGCACCGACAACCCGGACGGCCTCCGCCCTGTCTGGGAGTGCCAGGTCCCGGAAGGTGTCCTGCGCTTGCCCGAGTTCGAGCCGGTGCTGCGGACGCTCGATCAGGTCGTAGAAGTGGACTACACGATCCCAGGCTGCCCGCCCGAGTCGAACCAGATATGGGCGGCTCTCGAGGCCGTGGTCAAGGCGCTCAACGGCACCGGGCCGCTGCCGCCCAAGGGCTCGGTCCTCGGCGCCGGCGAGTCGACGGTCTGCGACGAATGCGCTCGCAAACGCGACGTCAAGAAGATCAGCCAGTTCGTCCGCATCCAGCAGGTCGCGAAGTTCGATCCGGAGATCTGCCTGCTCGAGCAGGGCCTGCCCTGCAACGGCTCGGCGACCCGGAGCGGCTGCGGCGCCCTGTGCCCGGCCGTCTCGGCCCCGTGCATCGGCTGCTACGGCGCGGCCGAAGGTGTCGTCGACTACGGCGCCCGCCTGATGTCGGCCTTCGCCTCGGTCGTCGAGGCAACCCAGCCCGAGGAGATCGACAGGGTGCTAGACGGCATCGCGGATCCCGTGGGCCAGTTCTACCGCTTCAGCCTGGCCGGTTCGCTGCTCCGCAGCGGCCGCGCAGCGTGGCAGAAGGACGGGGAGTAGCCAAGTGGAACGGATCACAATCGACCCGGTCACCAGGCTCGAGGGCCACGGCAAGATCGAGATCTTCCTCGACCCCGATGGCGAAGTGGCCAACGCCTACTTCCAGATCCCCGAGCTGCGCGGCTTCGAGCGCTTCTGCGTCGGCCGGCCCGTCGAGGAGATGCCGACGCTGACCAACCGCATCTGCGGCGTCTGCCCGGAAGCTCACCACATGGCTGCCGCCAAGGCTGCTGACGCGGTCTACCACGTGGATCCGCCGCGGACCGCCAAGCTGCTGCGCGAGCTGCTGTACAGCGCGTTCTACGTCACCGACCACACCACCCACTTCTACGCCCTTGGCGGCCCGGACTTCGTGGTCGGGCCCGACGCTCCGGCGGCCGAGCGCAACATCCTGGGCGTCCTCGCCAAGGTCGGCATGGAAGTCGGCGGCAAGGTCATCGAGGCTCGCAAGAACGGCCACCACGTCATCGAGATGATCGGCGGACGCAAGATCCATCCTGTGACCGCCGTCCCCGGCGGCATGACCCAGGGCATCACCCACGACCAGCGCAACGAGATCGAGAAGATCGGCCGCTCGGCCATCGAGTTCGCCCAGTTCAGCCTGGGCATCTTCGACCAGGTCGTCCTGGGCAACGACGCCTACAAGGAGATGGTCCTCTCCGACGCCTACACCCACCGGACCTACTACATGGGCATGGTGGACGCCAACAACAAGGTCAACTTCTACGACGGCCAGGTCAGCATCATGTCGCCGGACGGCGCGCGCGTCGGGACCTACGCCCCGGCCGAGTACCGCGACTGGATCGCGGAGCACGTCGAGCCGTGGACCTACCTCAAGTTCCCGTACCTCAAGAAGATCGGCTGGAAGGGCTTCGTCGACGGCGCGGAGTCAGGCGTGTATTGCGCCACTCCGCTGTCGCGGCTCAACACCGCAGACGGCATGGCCACGCCGCTGGCCCAGGCCGCCTACGAGCGCTTCTTCGACACCCTCGCGCCCAAGGCGGAGAGCGGCGGCAAGCGCATCGTCCACCACCGCCTGGCCACGCACTGGGCTCGTCTGATCGAGCTGCTATACGCGGCCGAGCGAATGGTCGANNGCGGTCAACCTCGTGGTCGGCACGACCAACAACTACGCGCCGATGGCGATGTCGATCAAGAAGGCCGCCCAGAGCCTGATCCACAAGGGCACGGTCGTGCATCAGGGCCTGCTGAACCGCGTCGAGATGGCGTTCCGCCTGTACGACCCGTGCTTCGGCTGCGCCACTCACTCACTCCCCGGTGAGATGCCGCTCCAGGTTGCGATCCGCAACTCGGACGGCGAGGTCATCGAGGTTCTGTCGCAGCATTGCTAGATCGGACACTCCGCGTGGCCAACCGCGTCCCCGGCGACCCGCAACCCCATACGCCCGCCGTCAGCGGGCGCACCCCAACCGTTCGCCCGCGAACGGTCGTCATCGGGTTGGGCAACCCGATCCTCGGCGATGACGGCGTGGGCTGGCGTGTGGCCGACGAAGTCGAAACGTTGCTCGCTGCCGCCCTACTCGCGGGCCGCCCGATGCCCGACATCGACATCGAGCGGTTGGGAGTCGGCGGCCTGCGGCTGATGGAGGTCCTGACCGGATACGAGTCGGCGATCCTCGTGGACGCCGCCGAGTTCCCCGACCGGCCGATCGGCGAAGTCCGGTCCTGCTCGTTCGAAGACCTGGCGGACTATGCCGCGGGCCACCTCGACTCGGACCACGATGCGTCGCTGCGGACCGCCCTGGCGCTGGGTCGGCGGCTGGGAGCGAGCCTGCCGAGCAGCATCCACGCCGTCACGGTCCAGGCCCATCGAACCGACGTGTTCGGCGAGGAACTGAGCGTGGAGGTTGCGGCGGCCGTTCCGGAAGCGGCCCGGATCGTTGTCGAGCTGCTCGCCGCAGGATCGGCGTAGCCATGCATCAGGCCATGCTGGCCCAGGCCGTCCTCGACAAGGTTGTCGAGCGGGCCACGGCGCTCGGCGTGACCCGGGTCGGCGCCGTCCAAGTTCTGCTGGGCGAAGACGACGAGCACACCGAGGATGCGCTGCGCTACGCCTGGAGCGAGGTTTCGGTGGGGACCTGCGCCGAGGGCGCCGAATTCGTCATCGAGCGGACACCCGGCGAAGGCCTGCGGCTCGCCGCAATGGACGTCGAGCGGGCCGGCTCGGGCCCCGGCGCCGACCCCCAGGATCGACCCAGCGCAGAGGAACCGCCGATCGGCTAGCCTACCGACGGTGGCGGCATCGCGGCCGACCCGTTCACCGCCGGCGCCAACATTCGACCGCCTGACAGGATCGTCGGGAGGGAGCCATGAGCCAACAATTCGTCGTCCAGCTGCCAAATCGACCGGGCGAGCTCGCCCATCTGGCCAAGGCTCTGTGTGCGCGCGGCGTGAACATCATCCAGGTCAACCAGACGACCGTCGGCAACCTGACCAGCGCCGAGATCTACACCGATTGCTGCGACGAAGACACGACCGACGTGCTCAAAGGCATGGGCTTCCCATTCGTCGCGGGCACGAGCGTCGTGGTCCAGATCGAAGACACGCCCTGCGCCCTCGGCGAAGTCAGCGACCGGCTCTCCCACGCCGGCATCAACATCAAGGGCTGCTGCGTCCTCGCCCGTGCCGACGGCCGCGCCACCTGGGCCCTCTCGGTCGACAAGGAAGACAAAGCCCGCACCATCCTGGGCCTGCCGCCGCTTCCCGACGAGGCCGAACCCGTCGAGGGGTAGCTGCCGCTGCATTCCGACCGGGCGATCGACTCCACTCGGAGTGCATGGAAGTCGGAGGCGCTACTCCTCTCGCCCTGATCTTGTCCGGCAACTGCGGTGAGATGGCGGGGCCACTGCATCCAGCGAGGGTGGGAGGATCCCGGACGCGATCCACGCCCTATTCGGTCAGGGCCGGTGGCGACCTACTCGATCCGCCAGGTGAGCCGGTGTCGGCCGACAGATTGACGAGCGCTCTGGTACGTGTTTACGTCGAGTGAGGATCCGCGTTCCCCCTGGAGTGCCGCGTCGGCCGTGGAATGGGGATTGGCCGGGTCCGGAGGCGGTGGCGAGTTGCCATCGAGAATTGTGCCGTCGCCATCGACCGTTGGAGGACCATCGACCATGAAACGTGGTGCGCTCGCGTTTTGCGCAAGCTTGTTGCTCGTCAGCCTGGTGCCGGGGTCTACCCTGGCCATCCTCAACCCGACGAGCAATCTGGACCAATGGAACGATCCTGCCGGACTCGGGCACGGCGCGAGTGGTGCAGTCAACTGGGCCCAGACCTTCACGGCCGGCGAGTATGGCCTCCTCAGCGGCGTCGACCTGTACTTGTCGCTGGGTGGGGGCGGGAGCCTCACTGCATCTATCGAAGCCACGGCATCCGGCCTGCCAACCGGTCCGACCCTGGCGTCTGCGTCCAGTACGGTGGCCGCCAGCGCCGGCTGGGTACATTTCTCCTTCCCGACGCCTCTTAGCGTTGTGCAGGACTCGGTGTATGCGATCGTCATCAACCCAACCGCCGCTGGTGTGTGGTACGGCTCAACCAACACCTATCCAGGCGGCCAGGCATTCGAGGCGGGCGCACCGTGGAGCACGCTCAGCGATCCCGCGGACTTCGGCTTCCGAACGTACGTTGACACTGTCGGGACCCAGCTCCAGTGGGACAAGCCCCAGATCACCGCGGGCACCAACACGCCGCTGATCCTCACGGCCACAATGACGGACGTCAACGGGGTCGAGGCGACCCACTACGGCGCCTTCCTGGGATCCGTGCCCACATGGTTCACCCCCACCGGCATCACATGCTCAGACACGGCAAGCAAGATCGTCCCGGCTGACTGCACACTCGTGAACTTCGGGAACGGATTCGGCAGTCTCATTCCTGCCTCCGCCACCGGTGACATTCTGACATTCACCGTGACCGGTACCGCTGCCCCGACTTCGACAGATGTCGGAACTCCGGGAACGGCAATGGCCAATGCTTGCATCGATTACCCAGCTCTAGGGTTTTGCGGCGACGCTTTTGCCACCGTCGATGTCGTGGCCGCCGCGGCCACGCCGGCTCCTACCAGCACCGCAACGCCGGCTCCCACCAGCACTGCAACGCCGGCTCCTACCAGCACCGCAACGCCGGCTCCTACCAGCACCGCAACGCCCCCGCCTACCAGCACCGCAACGCCCCCGCCTACCAGCACCGCCATCGGGCCCTCCTCGGATGAGTCCGGCAGCACGGTCTGGTTCCTGCCGGTCGCTCTGATGGCCCTTTTCGGTGCCCTGCTCGTCCTCGCTATTCGGCGGCGTCGCCCGATTTCGTAGCCGAGACGATGGGGCCGCGTGATTCTCTCCGCGGCCCCATATAGATTCCGGCCTCCTGATGCGCTCGGCACGCCGTGGGCGTCTCGCGTGTCCACCTGCACGCCCATTTGCCCGCGGATGTGATCGCTGGATGGTGCGTGGCCCCCGCCTGGACAGCCGCTCTACGACTGCTCTGGGTCGCGATGACGCCGTCCCCTACCTCGCTGGCCGCTGCTTGATCAGCCGGCCGCGGCGCGAGATGGCGTGGGTCGATAGCGCGGCCACGCCCATGCCAACGAGCGCCCGCTCGGCGGTGGGCAGCGGCCGGACGATCGACAGGAACTCCTGGGCGCGGGCCCGGTCGACGATGCCGAGCAGCGCCTGGCCTCGACCCGTCAGGGTGAGCGTCCTCTGGCGCCGGTCCTCAGTATCCTGGTTGCGTTCGATCAGCTGCCGCTGCACGAGACCCTCGACCAGGCGGCTCGTGGCCGACTGCGAGCGGCCCAACGCGTCGGCCAGGTCCGCCACGGTCATGGTGCCGCTGTCCGCCAGGGCGTACAGCGCCGCGAGCTGGGTGAAGCCGAGGTTCAGCTCGCCGAGCTGAGCCGCGAAGCCGATGACGAGGTCGCGCCAGATGGCCCGGCCCATGGCGATCCGGTCCGACAATTCGCGCGGGTTCTGAAGCCGCTGACGGGCCGCCTCGACGGGGCCGGCCAGCAGTTCGCGAGCCGCAGACTCGACGGCCGCGCGGCTCGGAACGTTGAGTGTGGGCATGTGCAGGAAGGGCCGTGAGTTGGCGCGAAGGCGGCGGAGCGTCGTGCCGCCTCGCTGCGCGATGGACTCGGCCGGCGGCGTCGGATCGGCGGTCACTACGGGACCGGTACCGCCGGCCTCCTCCAACGGGCCACGCGCGTCTACCGGAGAAGTCGCGGCCTGGGCCATCGGCCAGGTGTTTTCGGGGTCGTCGGGAGCGCGGTGGTCCGGCTGCAGGGACTGTGTCGACCCCGCGTCGGTGGGTCGGGAACCGAGGTTCGGGAGCTTCGGTCGGAACTGCGGCATTGGCTCAGGGTACGCCCGCGAGCACGCTCCATGCAAACCTGCATACATTTCGCCTCGTGAGTGTTCCGTCACCGTTTACATTTCGTTCACGAGGCGCTCCCCCTAGTCGGCTTCCCCAAGAACCTACAACCCGGCTCTGCCAGGTCCCGTCCGTCCCCGACACGTGCAGGCGAGCCGAAGGAGATCAACGACAGCGTATGGCCCGAATCGCTTTCGTCTTCCCCGGCCAGGGGTCTCAGTCTGTGGGGATGGGCAAGGCCCTGGTCGAGGCCTCACCGGCTGCTGCAGCCATTCTCAAGGAAGCCGACGAAGCGCTCGGCGAGCCGATCAGCCGCCTGGCCTTCGAGGGCCCGGCCGAGCAGCTCGACCTGACGCTCAACGCCCAGCCCGCCCTCGTGGCCGTGTCGATCGCATTTCTGGCCGCGCTGCGGGAACGCTGGGCAGCGGACGGCATAGTCGCCCCCGAGCCGGCCTACGCGGCAGGTCACTCGATGGGCCAGTACAGCGCGATGGTCGCCGCGGGCGTGATCACGCTCGCCGACGCGGTCCGCCTGGTCCGCGAGCGCGGCAGGCAGATGCAGGCCTCCGGCAGTGGCCGCTCGGGCGCAATGGCCGCGATCATCGGTCTCGACGATGCGCGACTGCCCGAGCTGATCGCCGCCGGAACGCCTCACGGCAGTCTCACCGTCGCCAACCGCAACGCCCCCGGCCAGGTCGTCATCTCGGGCGATCGTGCCGCGGTCGAGGCAGCGGTCGCAGCCGTCAAGGACCTGGGCGCCCGTCGCGGCATCCTGCTGCCGGTCTCGGTGGCCGCCCACTCGTCTCTGATGGCCGACGCAGCCAAGGGTATGGCCGGCGTCCTCGCCACGATCGCATTTGCCGACCCCAAGATCCCTCTGCTCGCCAACGCCGACGCCCGTCCGATCACCACGGCCGAGGGTGCCCGCAGCGAGCTCATCGAGCACCTGACGCGGGGTGTCGACTGGGTCGCGGCGGTACGGCGGATGACCGCCGACGGGGTGGACACCTTCATCGAGGTCGGACCCGGCAAGGTCCTGACCGGTCTGATCAAGCGCATCGCACCAGAAGCAGAGACCTTCGCCACCGACGAAGCGACGTCCCCAGGCGGGATCGCCGTGCCCTTCGTCGACGTCGCCCCAGCCAACTGAACATCCGCCACAGCCATCTGCGGCGCAGCCACCCCGGAGGAACATCAACCAGTGCGCAAACCCGACTACAACCGACGAGTTGTCATTACCGGGCTTGGTGTGGTCAGCCCGATCGGCAACGACCTGGACACCGTATGGCAGAACCTCGTCAACGGCCACTCAGGCATCGGCGAGATCACCCACTTCGACACCACGCCGTACGAGCACAAGGCCGGTGGCGAGGTCCATGACTTCGACATCACGAAGTTCTGGAACTTCAAGGACGCTCGCCGAACCGAGACCACGGTCCACTTCGCCGTCGCGTCGTCGAAGATGGCCGTGGCCGACTCCGGCCTCGAAATCAACGACGACAACCACTACGACATCGGCGTTATCTACGGTTCGGGCGGCGGCGGCCAGGGCCTCTTCATCTCCAACCAGGAGGTCTGGCACACCAAGGGAGCTCGCCTGGTGAGCCCGTTCTTTCTCGCCAACGGGATCGTCGACGCCAGCTCCGGCACGGTTGCCATCGAGACGGGAGCCAAGGGCCACAACTTCTGTCCGGTGTCGGCCTGCTCGACAGGCACGACGGCCATCGGTGAGGCGGCCGAGGCGATCCGCCGGGGTGACTGCACCGCGGTGATAGCCGGCTCGGCCGAGTCGCCGCTCCTCGAGCTGGTCCATGTCGGCTTCACCAACATGCGCGGCCTGGGCAGTCCCCTGCCGGGCAAGCCGATCGGGACCGTCTGCCGGCCGTTCGATCGGACCCGCGACGGCTTCGTCCTGGGAGAGGGCGCAGGAGCCCTGATCCTCGAGGACCTCGATCTCGCCAAGGCCCGCGGCGCCCGGATCTACGCCGAGGTCGTCGGCTATGGCTCGGCCGCGGACGGCTACGACATGATCGCCCCTGCCGACCACGGCGAGGGCTCGACTCGGGCGATGAAGATGGCCCTCGAGCGGCGCGGCGTTCCGGCCGACGAGATCGACATGATCA
Source organism: Chloroflexota bacterium (assembly GCA_003142755.1). Classification (GTDB taxonomy): domain Bacteria; phylum Chloroflexota; class Limnocylindria; order Limnocylindrales; family CSP1-4; genus Fen-1039. The sequence continues at coordinate 54,939 of PLNK01000171.1, forward strand.
ACCCCCATGGAACGTCCACGCCTCTCGGCGACAAGTGCGAGAGCGAGGCCATCTGGGGCGCCTTCGGCAGCCACACGCCGGACATCCTCATCTCCGCTACCAAGTCGATGACGGGCCACATGATGGGCGCCGCCGGCGCGTTCGAAGGCATAGCGACCGTCCTGTCGATCTACCACCAGACGGTGCCCGCTACGCTCAATTACGTCGAGCCCGACCCGGAGTGCAACATCAACATCCTCACCGAAACGGTGGAGCGACCACTCCGCTACGCGCTATCGAACAACATCGGACTTGGCGGCCACAATGCGGCCGTCATCTTCAAGCGCTACACGGGCGACTAGCTCCGGGTGACGCCGCGACGGCAGCCTCGCCCGACCGAGGTCTGAGACTCTCGCGACGAACTTGTTCGAGACAATGATCAGCAAAGTGCTCATGGTAAGATCGGCACTATGGCTGAGAAGACCATGGTCGGGACAAACCGGCTGGCAGGCGGCCGCCTGTCCGACGAGGCGCTGGGGACCAGCCGCCTCGTGATGGAGTTCTTACACGCCGCGTATGCCGCGCGTCATGCGGACGGAGACTTGCCGGCGGCCGGCGGAGTTCTAGACCCCGCGCGACGGGGCCCCGGGATGACCTCCGTGCTGGTCTCGCCTCACGCTCTCCGGGCCGCCATCCACTTGTACACGAACGGCGAGAGGACAGTCGGTCAGCTCGCGTCCGGCCTGGGCATCTCCTACGGTTGGGCCAGCCGCGTCGTAGAGGAACTGGCTGCGGCCCACTACGTCACGCGCGAGCGGGACGCCGAAGACCGCCGTGTCGTGCGAGTCAAACTCAACCCGGACATGCGCGATGAGGTTGAACGGGCCTACCAGTGGCGCATCAATGACATCGAGGAGGCACTCGAGCCGCTCGACGAGTCCGAACGCGAGGCAGTTCGTGTCTTCCTGCGCCGCATGACAGACCTTCTGCACAATGGCCAGTCCGAACGGCCCTAAAGCGTCGGGGCGCCGAGCCGGTACAATCTCATGGTCGGTTGTCGCCGCGCCGTGTGAGGTTCGGTAGCTCCGGCCGCCGTCCCACTGGCGGAGGACCTCACGCCCCGCCGGGTCAGAGGAGCTGGGCGCCGCCAGCGGTGGTCGCCTCCATTGCAGTACGTCTAGGAGATGGCTCGTGCCCACCAAGGATCCTGCCCGTCGCGCTGTCGTTACCGGTCTCGGGGCCGTCACCCCAATCGGCAACACGGCCCAAGCCTATTGGGAGGGCCTGCTGGCCGGCGCTTCTGGCGTGGGCCCCATCACCCAATTCGACCCCGCCGGACTGGACGTCCGGATCGCGGCCGAGGTCAAGGACTTCGACCCGACAGTCGCCATGGATCGCAAGATGGCACGCCGCATGAGCCGCTTCATCCACCTGGCCATGGCGGCTGCGACCGAAGCCGTCGACGACTCCGGCATCGACTTCAGCAGCTATGACCAGGATCAGCGCGACCGCGTCGCGGTCTGCATGAACACCGGCGGCGGCGGCATGGATCAGGTCATCACGGGCACCGCGGTCCTTGCCGAGAAGGGCCCGGGGCAGGTTTCGCCCTTCGCAATCCCGGCCCTGTCGGGCTCGATGGCCGCCTGCCAGATCTCGATGAAGTACCGCATCAGCGGCCCGGTCCTGACCCAGGTCGCGGCCTGCGCCAGCAGCGTCATCGCCTTCGTCGACGGCCTGCGCATGATCCGCGACGGCGAAGTCGACGTGGCGCTGGTCGGCGGCACCGAAGGCTCGCTGCTGCCGATCGCCTTCGCCGCCCTAAGCAACATGGGCGCCCTGTCGCACCGCAACGACGATCCCACGCGCGCCTCGCGGCCATTCGATCGCGACCGCGACGGCTTCGTCTTCGGCGAGGGCGCGGCATGCGTCGTCCTCGAGTCGGCCGAGCACGCCATGGCCCGCGGCGCCAGGATCCTATGCGAGGTCGCGGGCGGCGGCATCACCGCCGATGCGTTCCACATCAGCGCCCCGGAGCCCACCGGGCGCGGCGCCTCGGCCGCGATGACCAAGGCCCTCCGCAATGCCGGCGTCGCGCCGGACGAGGTGGACTACATCGTGGCCCACGGGACATCTACGCCACTCAACGACGTGACCGAGACGCGGGCGATCAAGACGACTTTCGGGGCGCACGCCTACAAGGTCGCGATCAGCTCGCCCAAGTCGATGGTCGGCCACCTGCTCGGGGCGGCCGGCGCGGTCAGCGGTCTGGCCGCCATCGGGGCCATTCGCGACGGCGTCATGCCACCAACGGCCAACCTGACGAACCCCGACCCGGAGTGCGACCTCGACTACATCCCGAACGTCAAGCGGGCCAAGAAGGTCGACACGGCGATCATCAACGGCTTCGGCTTCGGCGGCCAGAACGCGGTCGCCGTTTTCCGCCGCTTCGAGGCGTAGGCCCCGAGCGACGGGCGCGAGCGAATCGGGCGCCAATCGACCTCCGTGGCGGCTGGCGAGTTCGCCGTTGCGGCTCGAGCAGTCCAATCGGCCGGTGAGTGTAGGATTCCGGGCGTGCTGCGCCGAATTCTGCCTCCGTGGATGCGACGCGGATTCGAAGCCGGCGTCATTGGAGCCATGCTCGCCGTTGGCACGCTAGTGGCGTTCCAGCTAAGCCGACCCGAACCCCGCCTTCAGCTGCCCCATGGCCTCGACAGCTCGCTGATCCTCACGCCGGCGGTCGTGGCGCTGGGGATCTTCGTGGTGAGCTATCCGACCTTCCTGGCCGCCACCCGCGAGGACGCCGTGCTCGGTGTCTTTGCCGCGTTCCTCATCGCGGCCGACATGTTCATGCTCGTCTCGCTCGTGGCCCGCGACGACGTGCTCGTTCACTCTCTGGGGCGGAACCTGCCGCTGGGGGTAATTGCGGCGGCCATATCGGTCCCGGTCGCCTTGGGCGGGCTGCTCGTCGGGCAGCTGGCGGCGCCACTCGGCTTCGGCCGGTCTACGGGCCTGCGGTCGGCCCTGGGCGGAGCTGCGCTGGGGTTGGTGGCCGTGGTCGTGGTCGCGTACTCAGTCTGAGCGGAAGATGAGAGGGCGCGGCATCTGCGATCGCGGCCGCGTCCGGCGCGGCTGAGCGCTCGATCAACTCCGTTCCGCGGCGACGGGCAAGCGGTGTTTTGGCCATTGGCCAATGCACGTAGCACGGGGCCGGTTCCGGACGGGTTTTGGCCACGCGTCGCGGGCGGCCAACGGCCTTCACCGAGGAATTGGGATGGAAACAGGCTCTAACAATGCGCTTCTCGGTCGAATCGGGAGCATCTGGTCGCCCTCACGGCGGATCGACGAGGAGCGTCAAGGACTCATGCTACCCCGGTTAGCGGATGGCCGAGTTGTCGCGGCTTGGACGTCGATTCGGGCGCTTGGTGCTGCCCGGGTTTGCAAATGGCCAAGATCGCGGGCGGCACGAGTTCAGGTCTGCGCGGCGCGGTCGGAGGCTTGGTCTGCGCGACTCCGGATTGGGCCTGCGCGACTCGGGCTGCACTCAGGCTCGGGCCTCCACTTCTTGGAGCCCCGGCTGCGGCTCGGACCCGGAGGCGCCGAGGGGGCCTGGGGCCCCGCGCTACGCCGTCCCGGCCGCTGAGCCTGAGCGGGCCGTGGAGACCGCGGGAGCCGCCCGAACCCTCAGCGAGAAGCGCCTCAGGCGTAGCGAGTTCGAGACGACGCTCACCGACGAGAAGGCCATCGCGGCCGCGGCAAGTGCCGGGTTCAGGGTGACGCCAAAGACGGGGAAGAGCGCGCCCATCGCCACCGGGATCAGGACGACGTTGTAGCCGAATGCCCAGAACAGGTTCTGGCGGATCACCCGCCGGGTCTGGCGCGAGAGGCGAATGGCCGTGGCCACCGCGCGCGGATCGCCGCCGACCAGCGTTATGTCGGAAGCTTCCATGGCCACGTCCGCGCCGGTGCCGATGGCGATGCCCACGTCCGCGCGGGCCAGCGCGGGGGCGTCGTTGATGCCGTCGCCCACCATTGCCACTCGTACGCCACGAGCCTGGATGGCGGCCACGGCGTCGGCCTTGCCGGCGGGCAGCACCTCGGCGAGGACGCGCTCCGGCACGATGCCAACGGCCAGAGCCACGGAACGGGCGACTCGGGCCTGGTCGCCCGTGACCAGCCAGACCTCGATGCCGGCGCTCGCAAGTTCGCGGACGGCGGCTGCCGCCTCGGGCTTGATCTCGTCGATCGTGGGCAACGCGCCGGCGATTCGTCCGTCGACCGCGAGGTACGTGACCGCTGAGCCCGTGTCGGCGGCTGCGAGCGGCGCCACGTCAACGCCCGCGCTCTCGAGGAACGCGGCGGTCCCGACGCTCACCTCGCGCCCGTCGACGCGGCCGCGCACGCCCCGACCGGCAACCGCCTCGAACCCCTCGACCTGCCGCTGCCCCAGCCCCGCTTCGTCGGCGCGCGTCAGAATCGCCGCGGCCAGCGGATGCTCGCTCCCCCGCTCCACCGACGCGGCGATGTCGAGCACCTCGGCGGCGGTGAAGCCCGCCGCCGCCACGACCTCGCCCAGCGACGGCCGGCCGCGGGTCAATGTGCCCGTCTTGTCGAATATGACGGCCTGGATCCCGGCGGCCATCTCGAGGGCCTCGCCGCCGCGGATCAGCACGCCAGCCTCGGCGCCTTTGCCCGTGCCCACCATGATCGCCGTCGGAGTGGCCAGACCCATCGCGCATGGGCAGGAAATCACCACGACCGTGATAAAGGCCACGAGCGCGTGGGTCAGCCTCGGGTCTGGCCCGAAGACGAACCACAGCCCGAATGTCAGCGCGCCGACGCCGAGAACCACCGGCACGAAAATGCCGCCGATGCGATCTGCCAGACGCTGGATCGGCGCCTTGGAGCCCTGGGCACGCCGGACCAGATCGACGATGTGGGCCAGGGCCGTGTCGCGGCCGACACGCGTCGCGCGGAACAGGAAAGTGCCCTGGCGGTTCATCGTGCCGCCGATCACTTCGTCGCCGGACCGCTTGTCAGCCGGAACCGGCTCGCCGGTCAGCATCGACTCGTCGACCGCGGACTCGCCCTCCACCACGCGCCCGTCCACCGGCAGGCGCTCGCCCGGCCGCACCCGCACGAGATCGCCGACGCGAACCTCCTCGAGCGGCACGTCGATCTCGCGCCCCGCCCGAACGATCCGGGCCGACTGCGCCTGCAGCCCGAGCAGCTCCTTGATGGCGCCGACCGTCTGCGCCTTCGCCCGCGCCTCGAGCCAGCGGCCCATCAGGACCAGGCCGACGATGGCGGTCGAGCTGTCGAAATACGTCTGAGGTTCGATGCCGGCCGAACGGAAGATCTCGGGCGCCAGCGTCACCAGCACGCTGAAGGCCCAAGCCGTGCTCGTACCCACGACGACGAGCGTGTCCATGTTGGTCGAGCCGTGGATGGCCGCCCGCCACGCCGCGCGGTAGAAGCGCCGCCCGGCCCAGAACTGCACGAATGTCGCCGGCCCGACGAGGACCCAGGCGAGCTGCTCCATCGTGACCGGCACGCTCGGGGCGTACATCAGGCCCATCGTGATCGCCGCCACGCCGAGCGCGACCGCGGCCGACAGCCCGAGCGAACGCTGCTCGCGCGCCCGTTCGGCCGCCTCTGCGTCGGGCTCCTCGATCAGGCCGGCCTGCCCGCTTAGGGTCGATTTCGGCAGCTGGCGGACCTCGTAGCCGGCCGCCTCGATCGCCCGTGCCAGCTCATCGAGCCCGGCGATCTCCGGCAGGTACGTGATGGTCGCGACCTCGGTCGCCAGGTTGACGTTGGCCTCCGCCACACCCGGGGTCTTGCGCAGGTAGCGCTCGATCCGGTTCACGCACGAAGCGCAACTCATGCCCTCGATGGGCAGCTGTATCTCGGCGGAAGGAACGGACGTGGAGGTGGCGTCGATCGTTTGCATACTCCCGGGGAGTATAGACTCGACCGCCAGACTCGGCAAACAAGAGGCTTGCCATCACGGCTGCAGCGCGAAGCCCAACGGTCCACACTGACCAGATGCCCACTCCACTCGACCGCCCCGTCGCCGCCTTTACCGCGTGCCCGGCTCCCTTGGGAGTGCTCCACGTGGCCACGACCGAGATCGGCATCGTGGCCGTGGATCTGGGCGCGGAGACGCCGACGTTCGTGGACGAGCTGGCCCGGCGGCTCCACGGCCGAGTGCTCCCCGCCGAGGACGGCAACGTGCCGGCGGAATGGCGCACCACGCTCGCCGCCGCAACAGGCGAGATCGGCGAGTTCTTCGCCGGCGCCCGGCAGAGCTTCGATGCGCCGATCGACCTGCGCGTCTCCGACTGGGACCGGCTCGTGCTGACCGGCGCCGCCCGACTCCAGTTCGGCGAGACGGCGAGCTACGGCGAGCTGGCCGGGAGAATCGGTCGACCCGGCGCGGCGCAGGCAGTGGGCGGTGCGATGGGCCGCAACCCCGTCCCGATCCTGATCCCGTGCCACCGGATCATCGGCGCCAACCGGACCCTCGGCGGCTACGGCGGCTCTACCTACGCCGACCGCCAGGGTGGGCTCGCCGTCAAGCGCCTGCTGCTCGGACTCGAGGGGTCGACGACGCGCGACTAACGCGCGACCCGCTAGTACTGCACTCCCGCGACGCGGCAGATGTGCGAGTAGTCGATACCGCCCAGCGTGATCGTGTCGCCGTCGCGGCCGACGACTGTGCCGTCGGGAGCCAACAGCTCGAGGTGTCCGTCGGGCAGAATGCGGGCCGTGAAGCCGGCCGGCCAGTACACCTTCTGGCCGCCCATGTTGAGCGCCCGGTGGGTGGCGTCCCAGTAGATCTTGACGGGCGCGAGACTCGCCGCCGGACAGGCCACCCCGCTCAGGTCGAACACGGTCGGCATCGGCCAGATGATGGGGGTCGCCGGGAGCGGGTACGTCGGCTCGTCAACAGACGAGCAGCCCGCCACCAGACCGGCTGCGAACAACAGAACCAGAACGCGTCTCATTCAGCGGTCTCCTTGGAGACCGCTCGTGGTCTCCTCAGGGACCACTCTACCGGCAAACGGGGGTTCACGCCGCCTAGCGCTGGCGCGCCTCGAGCTCCATCTGTTCGAGGCCAACGACGATAGCGAGGGCGAGCGGGACCTCGAAGCCGGCCGCGATCTGGACGCCGTACGCGTCGCGAATGGCCAGCAGCCGGCGCGAGGCGAAGACCACGTCCACCCCGCCGCGGGTGATGTGGAACTCGCGGGCGATCCAGTCGCCGGTCACCTTGAGCTGCTCGCCGCCCGCCAGAGCGATCGTGAAGTGATCGCCCATGATGTTGACGAGAGCCTTCTGGATCGTGGCCACGATCTCCTCGCCGCGCTTGATCTCGAAGGTCTGGTGCAGGTGCGCCAGCGACTGGTTGATCTCGTACAGCGGGTTGCCTGCCGGATCCTGCAGGAGGAGAGTGCGCCGCACCACGAGCATCTTGCGATCGACTTCGAAGGCGTGGTTGCCGTTGCCGTCGTCGATCCAGAGATCGCCGCTCAGCGACATCAGCTTCTGGTTGAGAACGTAGGTCGCTGCTACCGGACCGGACTGCATGATCGAACCCCTCCTGGTGTGGTGATGTCAGGCTGGAGGATAGCCCTCGCGCTCAGGAACGTCGCCTGCTCGATTATGACTCCGGGTGGGCGGAGCCCTCGGTTGCCGGTCCGGTTGACCCGAGGCGCAACCGGGTCGGCTACTCGAGCGCCGCGTCGAGCGTCAGGCCGGTCTCGTGCTCGGACAGCTCCCAGAGTTGAGTCATCTGGGCCGGGTTGTCGATGCGCTTGCCCACGCCCCGCACGATCGGCGCGCCGAAGGTGATCCAGCGGGGCGTGTACAGGGTTCCTCCCACGGCGGCCGGGTCCGTGGCGGCGCGGAGCTGAGGCAGGGCGCCCATCGCCGCCGGCTGCCCGGTCAGGGCCACCGCCACCCGCCAGAAACGCTGCATGAAGCCGGCATTGGCTCGAGCGCTGGCGGGCTGGAGGTCGGTCTTGGAGAAGCCCGGGTCGGCGGCGAATGCGGCCAGGCCCCGCGCCGCGAGGCGCCGGTTCAACTCCAAGGCGAACTGCAGGTCGGCCCGCTTCGACATCCCGTAGGCCTGCCACGGGTCGTAGCAGCCGTGCATGTGCGCGTTCGACAGGTCGTACTTGCCGGCCTGGAACCGCGCGGTGGAGGTGGTGCTGACGACACGGGGCGACGGCGTGGCGAGGAGAGCCGGCAGCAGGCGCATCGTCAGGGCGAAGTGCCCCAGCACGTTGGTCCCGAACTGGATCTCGAAACCGTCGGCCGTCTTCCCTTCCTTGACCGCCATCACCCCGGCGTTGTTGAAGAGCATGTCGATCTTCGGGTTCACGGCCTTCACGGCCCGCGCGAACTCGGCGATCGAGGCTAGCGAGCCGAGATCGAGTTGGCGGATATCGAGTGTCGCGCCCGGCACGGTCGACTCGATCTGCTTGCGCGCCGCCTCGGCCTTGTCGAGATTTCGCGCGCCGATGACGACGTGGGCGCCGTGGGCGGCGAGCTGGCGGACGGTCTCGAGACCCAGGCCGCCGTTGCCGCCGGTCACGACCGCCACCTTTCCGGTGAGGTCCGGGATGTTGCTCGCCTTCCAGCCCATATTCGCTCCTGTGCAGTTCGGTGGACCGACCCTCGACGGCCCCGCCATTATCGCGTTGCCGGGCAGGTCGTGGCCGGTTCGCGGCGATCCGGCCGGCTCTGAAGTAGCGAACTGCCCATCCCCTTGACGCGGGATGCCCACCGGAGGATGGTTTCGTCGAGCACACGCCACAATCGCCTGCGCACCGTCAGCGGAGATGTGGCCGCGCGCTGAACGTGGAGGTGGGAGCAATGTCGATCGCCGGGGAGAGCCGGACGCACGCACCGATGGCTGCCGTCGTCGGTTTCGCCATCGCGGCCTTGACGCTGGTCGGCTGCGGCAGCGCGGTCTCGACCGCTACGGGACCGGTCGGTCAGGGCACGCCGTTGATCGGGAGTTCTGCGCCGACCACGGTCACGACCGGCCAGACGCTCGCCGACGACATCCCGCCCGGGCGGGGCATCGCCGAAGGCGGCGGCGGGCCGCTGTCGTACACATTCCGCGAGGAGTGGCGCAAGGCGCGGGCGGAAGCGCAGAAGTGGCGCAGCGGGGCGTACCTCATCATCGCGACCGGCCAGTACGTCAACGACGATGGCGAGCCGAACAGCTGGGCCCTCAAGTTCATCGACAAGGCCGCGGCCGATGCCGTGCTCCTGGTCGACATCGATCCGTGGGGCGCGGTCACCCAGACCCGTGAGGTGAGCGGGAGCGACGTGAGTTCGTTCGTCGGCCCGTACACGAAGCGGATCCCCTACAGCATCATCGACAGCGACACGGCGGTCACGCTCGGCAAGGCCTCACTCGCCGCCCAGTACCCTCTCGACAAGACGAAGGAGCCGAGCCTCGCTCTGAACTTCAGCGAGGTCGACGGCAGCGGTCCGTACTGGACCTACATGCTCTTCTACGAGTCGACCGCCGAATACGTCTCCGCCCGGGTAGACGCGCTTACCGGCGCCGTGATCCCCACCGACTGACTCAGTTCGCGGGACGAGCCAGCAGGACGCGAAGAGAGCCCCGACCGAAGCGGCCGGGGCTCTCGTTGTCGTGACGCCGGGGTCCGGCGACGCGATTACTTCACCAGGACGGCGGCGCGGCTCGAGTCGATCACGAGCTGTGACGGCGAGTCCATCTCTGCGGTGAGATCGACGCCGTGGATCGCCTTGACACGCTCCAAGAACCAGACCGTGAACGCGTCGGTGGAGTGCACCATCTGTCCGAAGGAACGGGCGGGGTCGTCGCCTTCGAGAGTCACGATCACGAGGTCGCCCATCGGGGTCGCCTGAAGGAACGTGCGCTCCTGGACACCCGCACGACGGCGGGAGTCGGCGAAGTCGGCGTGGCGCGGGCCGTTGAGCTCGTCCATGAAGCTCCGCCACTCGGCGGTCTTCTGGGGCAGGATCGGGAATGCTACTGCCATCAGTGCCAAAGGAGCCTCCGTGGGCACATGCGCCCGGCGGCAAAGGGTCGGACTCGCCATTGGCCCTGCGCGACGGTGAGCCATTGCCTTCGGCGATGGCTTTTGGCGACCGTATTGGGACGCCGCGCTGGAGGGGAACCCGAAGGCCCCCGTGCCTCCCTTACCGGAGGATGGAGGATGCGCCCATCAGCAGCGAATGGATTCGGCCAAAGCCCGAGACTCGCCAGGCGAGCCGGGCTACGGTCGGTCAGTCGCTCTCACGCAGGATGGTCGCGAGGAAGTCCGCGGGCCCCTGAATCGGATAGTGGCTGGCCATGGCGAGCACGTGCGCATTCCCGCTGATGAGTCCCGCTCGTTGTTCGGCTGCCAGCGCGAGCAGGTAGTCGTCGTCGGGGTCGGCCGCGTGAATCGGTGGAGGGGAGGTCGCATCGCGCGCGAGGACAGCGGATCGCGACAGTCAGGCCACGAAGGCGTCGGCGTCCGGGCGCGGGATGAGGGGCTCGAGCTTCGGGTACGCCAGCGCTCGTCGAAGCTCAGCAAGCAGCGCGGGGGCACGATCAGTTCGAACCGACCCTCCTGCCAGGCGAGCATGAGCCGCGCCGGGCTACCGGACAGGGAGATCAGCGCCGAGATCAGGACGTTGACATCGAGGATGGCGCGCAACGGGCTATGGCCGCGGCGGACGAGTCGAATGCTGCGCCTCGACGCCGAGGGCGAGTGCGTCATCTTCGGCGAGCCGGTTCGCGGCGACCCTGACGGCGAGTGTGCCCTGCTCGCGAACGCAGTGAGGACCCACCCCTTTCAGCCGCTCCTTCGCTCAGAGCGGGAGGGCGTCCTGATCGCTCAAACAATCGATCGCGGGCGGGCGCTCACCGCCCGTCCGCCATTCTGACCTCAGCTTGGAGTGCGAACCCGGAAGCGGATGTCGCCGCCCCCGGTCGTGTCGTCGCGCCAGCCGAGGACCACATTCGAGCCGCTCGAAACCAGGGTGGGCCGGTACGCGGCGCCAGACTGATCGCTCCAGAGTTCCGGAACGGCACAACGAGTCACGGAAGTTGAGCCGGTCTCGCATTGAGCGCCCCAGATGGCCGAGGTCGTGGCCCGAGTATCGTCCCAGGCCAGGATCACGCCGCCATCGGACTTGGTGGCGAGAGCCAGCCGAGTTCCGACGACCGCAGTCGCGTCGCTCACCTGGACACTCGCAGACCAGGTCGTGCCCGTCCGTTGGCGCACGCGCACCTGCCCGGCTGCCGTCCGGCCGTCGAGCCAGGCGACCAGCAGGTTTCCGTTCGACGCGATGCCGATCCGCGGTGAGCGATCGACGCCCGTAGTGACCGTGTCATCGTCGACCCGGGTATTCGTCGACCAGGCGGTCGCCGTCGGACCGAGCGATGCGGCGTAGATGTCGCCGGCGTTCGTTCGGGCGTCCTGCCAGACCACCCAGGCCGTGCCGTCGGAGGCCATGGCAACGTCGGGCGCCGCCTTGGCGGCCGATGTGTTGCCCGTCACCTTGAAGTTGGCAGACCAGGTCGTGGCGCCCGCAGCGAGTCGGGCGCTGTAGATGTTGGTCTGGCTCGAGCGCTTGTCGACCCAGACCGCCACGGCCATGCCGGCCGGAGTGACCGCGATCCGCGGCTGGTCTTGGATCGACGCGCTCGTCGCGTCGCTGACCTTCGTGTTGGCGCCCCAGGTGGTGCCGGTGCGCTTCACGAAGTAGATGTCAGTATCGGTAGAGCCGGCGCGATCGTCGGCCCAGACGACATATACGTTGCCCGAACCGTCGACCGCGATGGCCGGAGTTCGCTGGGAGGTTGTCGTGGTATCCGTGTTGAGTCTTGTCTCAGCGGACCACGCCCCCGAGGAGGGGTCGCGCTGGCTGAAGTAGACGTCGCTGTTGCCGTTGCGCATGTCGTCCCAGACTGCGTAGAGCGTTCCGTCTGGGCTCATGGCATAGGCCACGTTGTCCTGGAGAGCCGAGCCGGTATCGGCGTTGACTACCGTCGATGGCGCCCAGCTGATTGCCCGGATCGAGGTCTTGACCGAGGTTGCCTCTCGGTAGCCGACGCCATCGACGGCGACGGTCGCTACATCGTAGATACCGGCACCTGAGCCGAACGGCACGGTGAAGGTTCCACTGGCGGAGGTGCTGGTTGCGACCTTGGTCCACGTTCCCGCGGCCGCGCCATCGTTGGCCTTGTAGCGGGTCCAGAGTTCGACCGACGCCACGCCCGAGCTGTTGGTGTTGTCAGTCGAGGTGTAGGTCAACGACACGCTGCCGCCCGAGGCGGTGGCCGGCAACGTAATCACCGAGGAGCTGGGAGGAGTGGTGTCCAGGATGACGAAGGTGTCAGCGGTGGTCGGCGCCGCCTCGCGGTGACCGGCCACGTCGACAGCGATCGTGTAAAACTCGTAGCGACCGTCTCCCAAGCCCAGCGTTACGCTGACCGGGGAGGTCGTTGGAGTGGCGATCTTGGCCCAGGCGCTCCACGTCTTGGAGCCCGCAGCCTGGAAGCGCTGCCACAGCTCCACCGAGGCGATACCCGAACCATCGTCGGTGGCCGTATAGGCAACGGACTGCGCGGTCGATTTCGACGGAGATGCCAGGGCCGAAGCCGAGCTGACCGGCGCGTTCTTGTCTCGGACCGTGAACGTCTCGGCCGTTTGAGGCTTGGTCTCGCGGTTGCCGGCGGCGTCAGCCGCGATGGTGTAGAACTCGTAGCGGCCGTCCGCGGTCAGCGGGGCCGTCAGGGTTCCTCCGTTGGCTACGGAAGTGACCCTGGACCACGTGCTCCATCCGGCCGATCCGGCCTGGAAGCGGGACCACAACTCGATCGTGACCGCAGTTCCCTTGGAGTCGGGAATGGTAGCGGTGTAAGTGACTTTGACAGACGTCGTGGTCGTAAGGGCCGCGATCGACCCGGCCTTGGACGTTTCGCCGACCGTATCGAGCACCGTCGACGCTTCAGCCGTTGCCGTCTTCGTCTCGCGGTTGCCCGCCGTGTCGACGCCGACGGTGTAGAACTGGTACTTGCCGTCGCCCTTGTTGAGCGAAACGGTGATCGGTGAGGAGGCGGCCATCGCCACCTTCGTCCAGCTGCCTGCCGTTCCACCCGAAGGCGTGAAGCGCTGGTACAGATCGACCGATGCCATGCCGGATGAGTTGGATGGCTCGGTCGCCGTGTAGCCCAAGCTGAGCGTCGTCGAGTTGACGGCCGCGGCCGGGCTCACGGCTTTGGTGACCGGCGCCGCTCGGTCAAGCACGGTGTAGGTGTCGTAGACACCGCCCGACTCCACATTGCCGGCGGCGTCAGTCGCAGCGAAGTAGTACTCGTATCGACCGTCTCCCGATCCCAGCGTGACCGTGACCGATGAGCCCGTGGTCGAGGGATTCGCGATCACGCTCCAGCTCGACCAGCTCGAGGTGCCGGCCGCGGAGAAGCGGCCGTACAGGGCGAGCGAGACGACGCCGGTGCCGCCGTTGTCACTGACGCTGTACGCGATTCTCTGCGTCGTGGCGGTGGTGGAGGCGGGCAGGGCGGTGACCGCAGTCGAGGGCGCGGTCCGGTCGCAGACCGTGAATGCTGCGGCCGTCTGCGGCTTGGTCTCACGGTTGCCCGCGGCATCGACCGCAACTGTGAAGAACTCGTACCGGCCGTCGCCGGAGAGGCTGGCCGTCAGGGTCGAGCCGTTCGTCACGGTCGAGACTTTCGTCCAGGATGTCCAGATGTGGGTAATCGGATCCTGGCTGCGCTGCCAGAGCTCGACCGACACCTGCGTGCCTGCCGGGTTGGTAGCTGTGACTGTGTAGGGGATCGTCAGCGAGGCTGCCGTCGTCGTGGACGGCAGCGATCCGGCCGCCGAGGTGGGCGTGCCGGTGTCGAGAACCATCCAGGCTTTGGCGACTGCCGGGGCGGTTTCCCGGTTGCCGGCCGCATCCACCGCGATCGTGTAGAACTGGTAAGGCCCGTCACCCAACGTCAGCGAGACATTGAAGGGGGAGGTGGCTGCGGTCGCGACCTTCGCCCAGTCGGTCCAGGTCGTCGATCCCGGCGCCTGATAGCGCCGCCACAGCTCGACACCGGCGACGCCCGAACCGTTGGCATCGTCCGCTGCCGAGAATGGCACGGAGATCGAGGTATCGTTGACTGCCGACGGCAAAGCCGAGACGGACGACGTGGGAGCGACGGTGTCGAGGACAGTGAACGCGTCGGCCGTCGTGGGCGCGGCCTGACGGTTCCCGGCCGCATCCACCGCGATCGTGTAGAACTCGTAACGCCCGTCACCCGACGTGAGCGAGACATTGAAGGGGGAGGCGGTTGCGGTCGCGACCTTCGCCCAGTCGGTCCAGGTCGTCGATCCCGGCGCCTGATAGCGCTGCCACAGCTCGACACTGGCCGGCGGCGCGCCGGTCCCACTGGTCGTGTAGGCCACGGAGAGCGTGCCGGAGCTGACCGAGCTGGCGAGGGCTGTGACAGACGCCGAGGTCGCGCTCGTAAATGTCGCGAGCTGGACGGACACCTGGCCCTCGGCGGGCAAGGGTTGGCTCATGCCAGTCGTGGGATCTACCGCCGCCGTCGCGAACTCATAGGTGCCGGCGCCGGAATCCAGGCTTACGGGGATGGGCGAGGTGGTCGAGGTCGCGACCTTGGTCCAGCTGCTCCACGAGCCGCTGGGGGCTTCGTGTCGTTGCCAGAGTTCCACGTAGCTGCCGGGCGAGTTCGGAATTGTGGCGGCGTAGGGAACGGAGAGGCTGGTCGAGTTGACCACCAAAGGTATCGAGCTGGCGTCGATAGCCGAGGTCGGTGACGGCGTGAACTGCGAAACGGTGTAGGAAGAGCTCGTGACCGAGTCGGCGATGGAGTCGCCGATGGACGGGCTGGCCGCAAACGCGACTGATAGGTTCCTGATCGTGTACGGGCCGTCCTTGCCGCTCCGCCAGATGTCACGGCCGTCGAAGAGCAGAGTGAAGGAGTTGCTCCCGTCGGTCAGATCGACCTGCTTGGAGGCTTGCGCGACCTGGGTACCGTCCTGGGCGTAGAGGCCCGCCGCAACGAGATACCTGCCACCATGCTCGACCGTGACCTGGCCGCTGGCCGACAGCGCTTCGAAGTAGCCGTTGTCGTCGCCGTCGGTGGTGGACACCGAAACCGACGTCGGGTCGATGGCGATCTGCCTGTGCTGGAACGCGTGATAGTCGTAGGCCTGCGTCTGCCCGAGGTTCGAAACCAGAGCCTCGGTCGTGCAATCGCTGGCCATCGGGTCAGAGAGGAATCTGACGTCGACGACATCGTACGGACCCGACTTGCCGGAAGCGTAGATATCCGACCCCTCGAAGGTCAGCGTCGCGGTCTGGTCTCCCGCCACGAGATTGGTGACGGAGTCGATGTTGGTGGCGATGGTCGCCCCATTCGAATCGACCAGCCGGGCTTGAATCTGGTACGGGCCGGCCTTCGCGATGGTGACCGGAACCGTTACGACGAGCTGGTCAGCGAGGTAGTCACCGTTGAGATCGACCGTGCTGCTCGAGATCGTTCCCGTGTGCGTGACCCCGCCGCCGGCCACATCGATGAGCGCCTGCGCCCATCTGGTTGCACCGGTCGTGGTCTCTGCCACGACGGTGTTGAGCCCTCCGCTGGTCGGCGTCACCTGAGCGGTCCAGTGACCGGTGTCGACCTTGGTGAGCGTGATGGGAGTGCTGGTACCGTTGGCATCGATCAGGCTTGCCGTGACCTCGTCGTCCGCAGTCGCGCCGCTGAGGATGATGTCGACGGGCACAGCCTGGCCGATCGCGGTCGTCTCGGTCGAGCTCGTGACTGTCAGCTTTCGATCCGTCGGAATGCTTACGACCACCCCAACGTCTTCGGTCTGCGTGCCATTGTTCGTGACATGCAGCACGCCATCGATGGGACTGGCGAGATCCGTCGTGAGGAAGGGCAGGCCGCTGAAGTCCAGATCGGTTCCGGCGAACGACGCGGTGATGTCGTAGTTGGCGTCCGTGACGTACACGGTGGCCGCACTGGCGCCTTCGAACGCAAGCGTAATGTCGGCTGAAGCGCCGGGCTCTAGCTCAACGCCCTTGACCTGACTCGGCACCCTCTGGCTCGCGGAGTCAGCCGACTGACTGGTGCTTGTTGTCGCCGGGGCGGCCTTCGCCGGGTTCGGCGGCAGGTCCCACCAGTCGAGTTCCAGCCAGTCCGCTAGGGCCAATCCCACGTTCGAGGGGTTGGTCTCTGCACCGTGATCGATAGGGAACTCAGGAGCCGTGTCCGCTCCGTAGCGCGACATCCAAGTCTGGCTGTCGATCGAGACGCAACCGTCGCTACGTGTGTCTGGGTACAGTTCCTGCCCCCCGAAGCACCCATCGTCCTTGTTTCCCACCATCTGGACGAAGTAGTAGCTGCCCGAGTAGGGCGCCCAGCTGATGAACGTGCTCTGCATCCATTTGGGACTGAGTTCGCGGATGGCTCCTTGAGAGGAGCAGGCTGGTCCGAAAGGACGGATCACCACGGAGCCCCCAACGCCAATGTCCGCCAACACGGTCACCGATCCGACGTCACAGATGTCATCTATGGCCGCGATGCCGCCATGCGGGGTTCCGAGCGAGACTAGTTTGTCGAATGCGGGCCGACACGTAGAGCCGACCTGGATACAGGACATCTTGGAGAGCATGTAGCGACCTACCAGCCCTCCCATGGAATGGCCAACCACGTACATGCCTGCGTAGCCGTTGTCCCGGTAGAAGTTGTCCACTGTCGCGGAGATTCTGCTGAGATCCTCTTCCACGCTGCCTAGCGATACGACCGTGCCTCCAACCCCAGGTACTCTGGAGTCAACTTGCCAGCCCTCCTGATTCGGGTTGATCGCTGGTATGCCCAGATCCGAGAAATACCGCTGCAGGTCCTTCATTTCGTTGGTCCAGTCGGAGTTGATGCCCATAAGTCCGTGGAGAAGGACCACTGGGTGATCCGTGGCAGCAGGCGCCTGGAGGGTCAGGTCCATCTCGTCGACTCTGAGGCCCCATTGATCGGTCGGCGATCCGACTCCGACGTCGATGGAGATCGTGTTGTACATGGCGTCGGTCCCGTCACGCTTCGTGGCGAAGTGGAGCAGATCGGCCGGGATGGATATATGGGTTGTCGCGCTTGCTTGGTCGGATCCACTGAGGACCCACTTGTCCTCGCCGTAGCTATTGATCTTCAGCGCATCCTTTT
>PLNK01000154.1 GCA_003142755.1 Chloroflexota bacterium
GCCGCGTCGAGTCCAAAGTCGAGAAGGACGTCGCGCTCGACCAAACGATGGAGAAGAGAACGACGGCTTCCGCCGAAAGGACCTCTTCTGCTCAGCCCTCGCTAGCCTCCGAACTCGAACGCCTGGCGACACTTCACCGCCAGGGTGACCTGACAGCCGACGAATTCACTGCCGCGAAATCACGATTGCTGAAACTCTTAACTGCCGATGACCAAGATTGCGGGGCGGGCCTGACCGAGCGCCGTGACCCCGTCACCGAGGCAGGGTGGCCTTGAATGGGGCCTGTCCGTGCATCTGCCGCTGCCGGCTCTCGCTCATGTACTCGCCGACTGTGACCAAGGCGGCGTCTCGGCTGTCGGTCTCAGCGTAGACGAACCAGTCGCCGAACCCAGACGGAGCCTCGACGAACCAAGTGGCCCCCTCGCCGGAGACCTTGCATTGATCGCGGTACATGCGGATAAGCGTGCAGGGTCCGTGGTCGCGTCCGCCGGTTGCCAGGTATTCGAATGCCGGAACGGTCAATGCCCGACTGTCCAACTTGAGCCTCACGTAATACCGGTGCCATGCACAGCAGTGCGCCGCGCTAGAACGTCAGGTCGTACTTTCTGAGGATTCGAACCAGGCGAGCGGCGTAGTTATCTTGAGCTCGCCCAACCCACTCGAAGTCATACGGCGGTTCGTTCGTGGCACGGAAGCCGAGCTCAATGAACTCGCTGTACGAGTTCTCAGCGCTCAGCAACCTGCGTTCGGCTTCCCGGGCTTCCTGCGCGGGATGAAGGTTTCCTGACTTCCCGTCGGTGGGGTAGCGTCGTTCGCCTTCGTGCGAGACATAGTGTTCGGCAAAGTTGATTCCGACTATCCCCACCGTGATCGAATTGGCGGCCTTCTCGTGGAATTGGTCCGCCTGCCGGCAAAGGTCGCCGATGACCCGATCTATCTGCTTGATCATCGCCTTGGCCAGGATCTTGACTTCCGCTCCAATCTCAACGTCCGCCGTTGGGCCGCGCGCAACGCGGAAGTCCGGGAAGACACGTGGTTTCGAGCCGGGAATGAGGTCTCCGAACGAGCCGTCCCCCCTACGGGCTCGAATGCCCGGGCTTATGCCCTTGGGATTGAGTACGTGGCTCCTAGCGTCGACTCGGTCGTTGAACTTCCGGGACTGCGCGAGGGCGTAGAGATCCTCGTAGAGGTAGTCCGCGATCCGATTGCCCAGCTGGGAGTTTCGGTGTATGTACGGCCCGTTCCGGAACGTTGCCTCAAACTGGCGAAGGAGCGCGAAGGTTGGCTGGTTTGACATCATCCCTCTCGATTCGCTCTGCTGACGCTGCCAGAAGCGAGATCGGCTCGATGGTAGCGCTTGGCGGGGCCTCATGGGCGAGCCTTTGGTGCGCCATGTCCAGGTACCCCGGATCGATGTCGATGCCCACCGACGATCGGCCCGCTAGGGCGGCGGCCACACTCGTCGTGCCCGTTCCGATGAAGGGGTCTAGCACCGTGTCGCCAACGAAGCTGAACATGCGGATCAGGCGGTCTGCGAGTTCGAGCGGGTAGGGAGCCGGATGGCGCCGGGTTGACTCACCCCGGATGTCGGTCCAGATCTGGTTGAACCAACGCCTGTGGTTCGAAGCGGGGATCAGGCTCAGCAACCTCGTCTCGATCGTTGGCGCTCGGTACCCCCCCGGCTTGCGCTGCATCAGAATGAACTCGATGTCGTTCTTGATGACGCTGTTGGGCTCATAGGGCTTGCCCATGAAGGCGCTGGCGCGCTCCACCTCGTGGACCGCGTTCGAGATCTTGTGCCAGATCACTGGTGCCAGGCCGTCGAAGCCGATCTGACGGCAACGTTCCTCGATCGAGGCATGCAGGGGCACCACGGTGTGACGACCGCCATTGTTTCGCCTCGAAAGGCAGACATCGCCCACCACGCAGATGAGGCGGCCGCCAGGAACAAGGAGCCGGTAGACCTCGGTCCAGATCAGGTCAAGCTGATCCAGGAAGGACTCGTAGTCCGCCAGATGCCCGAGCTGGCCGTCGCGCTCGTTGTACTTCTTGAGGGTCCAATAGGGAGGCGAGGTCACCACCAGGTGAACGCTCTTGTCCGGGAAAGACCGAAGGTCCCTCGCATCGCCGACCAACAGACGGTGGGAGGTCGGGACCTCCAGTACGGCCGCCTCGATCAGATCCCGGACAGAAGAGTCCCGGGCGAGCCGGGGCAGATCACGCTGCGGATCCGGCAGCGCCGCAGCGATCCTGTTCAGTTGATCGAGTGCGCTCTCTTCCGCTGACGGAACGAGAGAGATGGCCATGAGCTACACCGGCTACTTGTGCTTCTTGGGCTTGGCCTGACTGACCGCACTGCCGGCGACTTCCTTGACCTTTGCCGGGGTCTTGGGATTGCTCAAGAGCTTGCCGGCGTCGTGTGCCACTTTGGGACTCGTCGTCTTGTTTACCATCGCGACCTCCTTGTCGTCGCTAATAGTGGATCAACCGAGTGTCAGCTAGGCTGGCATCTTCTCGATGATCACGAGCACCCGCTCGTGGAGCCGCAGTTGAGGCACTTGTAGCAGCTGCCGTTGCGGACCATGATCGAGCCGCATTCGGCGCAGCTGGGGGCGTCGGCTTGGGCGGCGAAGGTGACCTGGGCTCGGCCGATTCCCAGGCTGCCTAGCGTGGCGCGGGGTTTAACGCCAGCGCCAGCTGGCGCGTTGCCGTTGGACGGGGGAGTGGCAGAGCTCTCTCTGGCGGGCGTCGTTGTGGCTACCGCGTTCGGGGCCGC
>PLNK01000002.1 GCA_003142755.1 Chloroflexota bacterium
GCCGCGTCGAGTCCAAAGTCGAGGCCGACACTGCGCTAGACCAGGCTGCCGCCGACCGAACGAAGACGTCTGAAAGGACCTCCTCTGCCCAGCCTTCGCTAGCCTCCGAACTCGAACGCCTGGCGACTCTTCACCGCCGGGGTGACCTGACAGCCGACGAATTCACCGCCGCGAAGAAGCAAGCACTAGGCCGACGATCGAACGACGGCATCAATCCAAGCGTGACGACGATGGGTGGCTAGCCGGAAGCTGGGCCCGCGGCGCCTCAGTCGGCCTGGTAGAGATGCGCAGCCTTTCTTGTGATCCGCCGCATTGCGTCACGGACTTCATACAAGATGTCATCTGCCGTGAGATCTGGATCCCTTTTCAGGAACTCCTGGCTGATGGCTAGAGCGTATTGTCCGAAAGAGATCTCGTATGACAAGCGCCTGAAGGCAACGTCCTCGACATCCCCCAGTCCCTGGGCAGCTACCACCATCGGATGGTCCAGGTTGATGAGGATGGATTTCGTCGTTTCGTCATAGACCGAGCGGTCTGCGTCTGCGCCCAAGTGGTCGTACCGAACTTGCAATCCGCCCCGCGGGCGCGGCTTGTCATCCATGCCGCCACGCGGGGCCACTCGGTCGGTGCCATCCGCATCAGGATGGCCGGGCCTTGCGAGGTCTGGGGCTTCACGACCGGCCGGAGTTGCCGCGGTCGTTGGCTGACGCTTGGCGCTGTCCAGCAAGCCAGACTCTTGGTCGCCCTCCGCCCATCGGTCCGGATCTGTGCCGCCGCCGCCGCTTCCAGCGGTAGCTACTGTCCCAGTGCGGCGCCGCATCGCAGTTATGTCCGCCAGCCTGTCGGCGACAGAGCCGAGGTCCTCGTTCAGGAGTTTCGCGATGCTTGCTGCGGCCACCTCGAGCTTCCTGAACTGAAGCTCCTGACGCCTCTGCCGCTGCTCTTCGACGAGCCCCTTTCTCACCAGCTCAAGATGACTACCGATGAAGCCGATGAGGACGCTGGCGACCGGATTGGATGGGTTCAGCTTGAGCGACCGACTCAGATCGTAGGCAGCGAGACCCTCCTCTCCTGTCTCCAGAGCTGGGACTTCGACGTCACCGAAGAGGTAGCTGCCGAACTCCTTGGCCTCGATGCCCGCGCTCTCAATGGCTACGAGCACGCCTGGGGCAGTTGTGACAGCGATGCCGTACAGCCCCTCAGAGAGCGGTGCCTGCGCAACGTGTATCGTCAGTTTCACATCCCCGATCGCGGATGCTTGCTGCTCGCTTGGGTGGACTTCATGGGTCGCGGCGATGGAGGGCTGCCAGGGTTCACAGAGATGTGACCCAACGTAGACAGTTGGCTCGATGGCTCGCCAATACGCCAATTGGCGTTCAACGTACTTGATCACAGGATCTGGCTGCAGTCGCTGAAGTAGCAGGTCCTCAATCGCGATCACCGTGCCGTTGGCCAAATCCGTCGCCGCGTCCCTTACGATCCAGGACAGGGGAATCTCTTGTCCCTCGGACGTCCGGATCGCGTCCAAGACGAGCTCGACGACATTTCGTCGTCCATTCTTGACAGTGCTGACCCGCAGCCTCTTGGCGATACCGAACGCAGCACTCTTCCCGGTCCCGAACTTGCCCCGACCTCGCTTTCCGATCTTCCGATCAGCGTTCTCGCCGTGCATGGTGAAGAACCTCTGAAGGTCCTGCTGATCCATGCCGCGGCCATTGTCCGAGATCGTCACAGCCCTTCGATGGGGATCCAGCGCTACCGTGACGGTTGGCTTCACGCCCGGTTCAACGTACTCCAGACCATTGACCACGTACTCCCAAACCGCCGCTTCGAGCGTACGGAAGAGCTGGGCTGTTTGGAGCAGGTCGCGGCCAACGTGTGTGCGGACGACTAGTTGCGGCTGGTTGGTGTTGGTCACTTGGCATCGACCTCCCCTTCGGTCTGCGACTGGACAATGGAAGCCATCTCCGCCAGGAAATGCTCTATTTGAGTGTCGCCCTCAAAGAGCTGAAGTAAGGCGCGGGCCTTGATCAGCCGGTCGTGAGGGCCTGTATACCTGTCGATTCTGAAGACACTGGACGCTTCGCTCGCAGATGGGGACACGCCCGCCGTCCATTTGATCCAGGCGTCAGATCTCGTGAGGCGGATCCGCTCACGCTCTCGATGCTGCGTCTCCGGCCGTTTCACCTTGGCTTCTGTTCCGCTCCCTGGATTGCCAAATGCAGCGAGCAGAGACTCACCGTGCACCGAGAACCAGGCAACTCCCTGATTCGTCAACAGCCAGCCGCCTCGGCCCCGGCCTTGAACCAGGGATCCTGACTTCGCCCGGCTGGCGTCCACAAGTGCAACACGAACGAGCTCAAGGTTGATCCTGTCTGGGTATCGGCGCCACGCGAATGCACTGGCGGCAAGCTCGTGGGCCTTGACTGCGATGTCTTCGGTATCGAACGGTTGATCGGCCCCGCCCAGAAGGGCTAATGCCAGGGTCACGAGTTCAGGCTTGGAGACGCTTATTGCTGTCACACTCATGCCACCTCGTGTTCATCCGATCGGACAAGCCCGCCCACGACCTGCCTGTCGAGGGATAGGCGGACGGTCGAGGCTGTCAGGTCGAACTCGGCCCTGAGTACGTCGCCCTTGCAGGTCCCAGCCGCCTGGAGCAACCGTGAGTAACCCCACGAGAGACCCTTGGGATCGAAGCGAATCGTTCCTGCCGCAGTTCCGCTCTCGTCTTGTGCGGCGAAGGAACGGCCCGCAAGGTACGGCCCGAGAGGACGAGGAACCCCCACGACAAGTGACCATCCGTTGCCGAGCTCACGGGTCAACAGTAGCGTGCCTCGCTCAGTCCACTCGTCCGTCGACAGTCGTTGCTTTCGCTCTCCGCGCTTCACCTCGAGGGCCGCCGGTGAAACATCGTTTCCGCGTAGAACCCAGCGATCCTGCGCCGGGTTGTCGAGGATCGGGCTGTACGTCGTGTACACGCTGAACGTGTTCGGGTTCATTCCCGCCGCCACAGCCTGCGCGAACAACTCGCCTCGGTCGAGTACGCCATCCGGTGCCGCTTGCAGGATGTCGTAGAAGATCATTTCCGTTACATCAAGGACATCCTCAGGACCAAGAACGGTCTGGGATGAGACAACATCATCGGAATCGACGGAAAACCCTGGATGCTGCCGATAGAACATGCGAAGGGCCTGAGCGGGAGGAATGTGCGGTAGCCGGTGTAGTCGGAATTGGCGATCCAACCCGTCGCGCACCTCCGCGACCTTCAGTGGTCCGCACGCCGAGAGCATCTTGCGCGTGAGATTCACGAGACGGTTCCGTTTCGGTCCCGTGTTCGGGTTCCAGAACCAGTCCTGGTCAAGGAATCGGGCCCAGAGGGACCTGTCGAGCAACGTTCGAATGCTGGAACGATCTAGAGAGATCTCTGCCGACTCGCAGACCCAGTCGAGGGAAACGACACCCACGGAATGCGTAAGGCCCTTTGCCCTTCGTAGCGCGTCCTCGATGGCTGGCGTCCTTGTGGCCAGCCTGGACTGATACTGTGAGAACTCCGCCGACGCGCCCAACAGGTCAAGAAGCAGAGCTACGCCAGCAGCAGGCAGGGCCGCGCTAGTAAGTCCGGCGCGGCACAGGAGGAACCCGGCGGCTTCCTGAGGGTTGCGACACTCCCTGATCAGCTCACAAGACTTGACCAGCGCCTCCGAGTCGGGCACGCAACATCGGCGCAGTCGCTCCACCAGCTTCCGTTGAAGCTGTCGGACTCTTTCGCGGGTTATGCCGCATTCCTGCCCAACCTCCTCAAGTGTTGGGCACGCGGCACCCCCCCAACCGATCCGGCTCATGAGTGCGACGCGACGTTCTCGAGGCCATCGCGGGACAGCTAGCTGGATCCACTCCGCCAGCGCATGGTCGAGGGGTGCCGTGGGCGAAGCCTCGCTGGGCTTGCTGCCCAAAGCCTGGACGTCCCAGAGCGCCATCTGCTGCCCCCGCCGCATCCTTCACCTCGACGTTGTCGTCAAGGCTACCGCTTACCAACCGCAGCTTGTGCAGTACCTATGTCTCATGGGATCTGCTGGCCGCTATGGGAAGGCGTCGTCGGTCTAGTCGGCGACTGCGGAATGTGAGGTAGGCGGACCATAGCCGGCCATGGTCCAGCGCCAGGATCTTGTCGGCGATGGAAGCGGCCGCTCTGAGGTCGCCAGCGACGCGGAGGGCATTGATGCGGTCGAATTCGGCTGACAAACGCTCCGCTAGACGGGCGCTCAGTAACGGCACTTGTAGCCGCTCTGCTTCCTTGGTCTCGAGCTTGAGGACTCCGCCACCGTAGGCACGGCCTTCGATTTCGGCGCTCAGCAGCGTGAGCGAACTGCACATGGCGGCGGCGAGAGTGCGAACGGGAGGCGCTGCGGACCTCAGGCTTACACCGTGGAGCAGGTTGCTGGATCGCGCATCTGCGTCATTCACGATGAGGCGCGGGCCGTGATGGTTCATATACGGCAGGAATGCCTGCGGCTTGGAGCGTGGGAGTGGGACGGCGTACCAGGGGCGGCGCATCCTGCACTTGTAGTGATCGGCGATGCCCGCCGTTTCGCCCTCGGCCAGGTATGCGAGCAGATGTCTGTTCGAGGGCTTGGGCTTGCCGGCCATGTCGAGCAGCAAGCGCGTATGCTCGTTGCGTGCGACTAGGCCGGGCACATCTGCCGGCCGTCGAATGGTTGGCGTCAGAACCGAAGGTGGCAGCTTTCGAAAGGTAGCTTCCTCGAGCGAGAGGACAAAAAAGCCGTTCGCGCCGGAGACGTATCCGATGTCCACGCTCGCGATCGAACCGAGAGGCTCGGAGATGGCAGACTCAATCGCCTCTTGGTAGACGGCTCCGGCCTCGAAGTCGACCGATTGGCTCCAGCGCGCGGGAGGGGTCGCGCTTGCCCGAGACAGGTGTGCGCCTAGGTCGACCGTCACCAGGCTCCGTTCGTCGGGAAGGCGGATGACGCGCAGGCCGAGATGATCATCGTTGGACGCGAGGAGCAGCAGTGCATCCACCTGCGCGTCGGGGAAGACCATGCGGTCGAAGGCGACGATGACAACCGAACCGAAGTGTGCCATCAACAGATCGCGGACCGGCCGGCCATAGTCGGCATGAAGCAACTCGGCCGGGAGTACGAGTGCGAGTCGGCCCCCCGGACCGAGGAAACCGACCGAATGGACGACGAAGTGGGCCCACGAGGACGCCAACCGCGTGAGTTCGACGCCCTGACCGCGTGCGCGGGCAAGGCCCTTGCGACGATCCTCGCCGACGAAACCGTGGTAACGGATGTACGGCGGGTTGCCGATGACGGCATCGACTGCCGGCAGTGACGATGGATCGACGTCGAAGAAGTCGGCAGTCCGGATTTGCGCGCCCTCATACAGAACTCGAGCTTTGTCGGCCTCGGCCCCGTCTCGTTCAACCCCGACCAGTCGACCAAGCAGGTTGCCGGCGCCGAGCTCTGTGAGACGCTCGCTGATCGAGCCCAGGAAAGCGCCGTCGCCGCAGGAAGGCTCGAGTACGAGATCATCGGCCGAACGAATCGCCCAACGCGAAAGAAAGCACGTGAGTTCGGGTGGCGTGTAGAACCCGCCTCTGGCCTTCTGCTGTTCTCTGGTGGGAGCCGCGGTCGAGATCATCGCTGCCGTCCTAGCGTCAGTCAGGCCGTTCGTCGGCAGGATCCGGATCGACTTTGCTCAAAGCAGTTTGCGCCTCGGCAGCCGGACCGAGTGCCTCCGCGCCGATCGGGGTGATGGGCTGATCCCGCAGGGCGACAAGGTCCTGGCAGGCTCGGTAAAGAACCTGGCCAAAGCCTAGATGGCGAGGCACGCCAAGGACTTTGTATGACGTCGGCTGAGACTCCGAGGCCGGACCAAAGCAGAAGAGACCAACGCCATCCATGACCTGAGTTGCCATCTCGCCGAGTGCGACGGTGGCGTCGAAGTCGGCTGGGCCAACCACTCGGACCGACATGAAGAGATACGACTTGGGCGGCACCGAACGCAACCACGACGTCAGGTTTCCAGTCGGTGCGGACGCTACGAGTCCCCGACCTGACATCATTTGGCCGTAGGCCGCTTTGAGGTCGATCGTCTTGAATGCCGCCTCTTTGATTCGTTTTGGGAGATCCGCCGACCCGGGGCGACCAATTGCCTCTTGCGCCAGTGATCGCGGATGTCGCGGAGTTCCGGCCGCCTTGACCTCCAGGGTGAATCTGATGATGCCGGTATCCGGGTAGGTAACGTCGAGGTTGTGGCTCGGGAAGACGAACCCTGACATGCCTTTGCGTGGGACTAGTTTGACGCCTGTGCCGCGCTCTAGGAGCAGCGCGATTAGGTCGTTGAGGAAGTCGCCCTTTCCATTCTGCCTGTCGCCCTGGTCAGCTCGACCGGCCGCAACGTTGCGATCGAACTCCTCCATCGCTGACATGAAGTCGCTCTCGACGTCGCTCCAGGCGCCTGTCCTCTTCGCTTCGGCAGCGCGATACATGTGCAGCAAAGGCTCACAAGCAGGTTTCCTGGCCACGAGCCTACTGGTGGTTCTGGTTCCGTTTGTGGAATTAGTCATGGCTCGGAAGCGCCCAGTCAGTGGGCGCGAGGCCTAACCGACCGCCGCGAAGCCCATTCCGCATCGAGTATCTCCCTCTGCTTGCCCGGGCCCACTGCCACGAGAGGCTCATAGCCGATCCCGGTCAGGAAACGCAGATCGACGTTCAACCGATAGACGTCTACGGCTCCTCGGGTAGCCCCGGGATTGCCCGATCGCCAGTGCTCAATTGAGCGAAGCCGCTCATCTTCTGCAAAATGGTCAGCAACTTGCTGCGCGTACTCAGAGTTCCTGCCGCGAGAGAGCAGATAGATACTCCGATGGGCATGCTGCAAAGCCCACTCAACTGCCTTGCGGTAGGGATCGCTGCCTTTGGCCGCGTATACGGCGGGCTTCGCCACAAGGATGAACTTGGCCTTGATCTCACGGCCAGAGAAGTCGAGCCTCGCGGTACCAACGTCACCGTGCTCGCGTGTGGCTATCGAGTACAAGAACTCCACGAACTCAGCTGTCTCCAGCGCGACATCCTCTTGAGTGAATTTGCCCGCCATGCGAGTCCCGAGGTCTCTGAATTCGGCAACCAGGACTGTGTGGAACAGGAAATCTTCCCGGAGTCGTTCGAGTTTCAAGGTGAGGTCGCGAAGTCGGGACCTTTCGCGAATGGCCGGAGACCATATCTGCTCAAGGAATTGGGCTACGGCATCGGGATCGCTCTCGGACAAGAGATCCTTTGCCACCACGAAGTCGATGCCCTGGGAGACCTCAGGATCGAGATGGAGGCGAGCTTTCGGTAGCACGGCCAGCCGGGCGTATGCCCAGGCTGCGGCGACGACATTCCTGGTCCAGTCGTCGTGATGGGCAATGCCGACAACGAAGGTCCCGTCGGGCAGCTCGCGGAGTGATTCGCCGGACTTGAGGAATTCGAATCGTACAGATGTCGGGACTGCTCCCACGCATGTCCCGCTGAGTCGCGCGAGAGACGCCTGCAGTTTGCCTTCGACATCCTGCTTGACCGTCTGTCTCTCAAGCTCGTGGCTAACCCAGGCGATTCTGGCAAGACCCTTGGCTGCCAACTGTTTGCTTTCGTTTGGGAAGGCCTTGACGATCACCGCGAAGGGTGTCAGCCCGATCGGGATGGCCACCAAGACAGTGAGCAACTCCCTCGGCCACGGTATGAGCGTCACGCAAATCAGCAGTGCGCAGCACGACAAAGCGGCCAAGACCAAAGCGCGACGAGGCGTCCCGATGAGCAGCCGAACAGGACGCGGGCTACCGCTCATGGTGCCAGCCGTTCCCGAGCACGAAGCAGGTGAAGCATATCGGCAGCAGGGCGGCGTCTTGCTTGATGTAGCCGGCCGCCATGCCCGCACCCTCCGTGCCGCACTCCGAGCAATGCCACTCGGTGACGGAATCTGCGCCCATGATCTTCGCCAGATCCTGCTCGTGAAGTGCTGGCAGCGTCTCCACGCTTGGAACCGGCAGGTGCTGACCCATTGACCTCTTCCCGTGCTGGAGTTGATGGATATCAGACTCCCGGTCGGTCGTGACAGCTAGCCTGGCACTATCGCTCCCTGGATCGTCGTGAATCACGAGCACCCGCTCGTGGAGCCGCAGTTGAGGCACTTGTAGCAGCTGCCGTTGCGGACCATGATCGAGCCGCATTCGGCGCAGCTGGGGGCGTCGGCCTGGGAGGTGAAGGTGACCTGGGCTCGGCCGATGCCGAGGCTGCCTAGCGTGGCGCGGGGTTTAACGCCAGCGCCAGCTGGCGCGTTGCCGTTGGATGGGGGAGTGGCGCCCTCTTTGGCGAGCGGCATGGTGGCTACCGCGTTCGGGGCCGC
>PLNK01000166.1 GCA_003142755.1 Chloroflexota bacterium
CCCAGCCGATTAGGTCGCGGGTTGCATAGGGGCTAGCAATCATCTGCACCGGGCTGCTGCCCGGAACCTGATTCCATGTGAAGCCTGTCCATGCCGAGCTAGCACCGGGAGTCGTGTAACCGAGGGCTGTTGAGGGTAGGGAGCTGGGGCCGGCCGTGACATCGGATTGAGATGGAGCCATCGGCGGGTTCGAACTCGATGGCGCTCTCGCGCCGATCGACATTGTTGGGCTAGATCCATCTTTTGGAGAGGAGTCGCCGCCTGTCCGCGAACAGGCAACGAAGCCGATAGCAAGACACAGGATCGCCAACACAATGGGTTTCAAATGAGACTGAGGCCCGTTCCAAACGGTTCTATGTCGGATCATCCTTCGCCGCCCCCTTCGCTTCACGGTCCTAGCGTCGATCGAATTCCACGTGCCCACTCAGGCAAGATGACGTCGCCGTACCTCGGTACGTAGCGCTCCCAGTATGGTGCGTAACGGTCGGCTGAGCGTACCTAGCAAACTTGTCCGAACGACCTGAACCGGTAGCAACAGCCGGTAGCAACAGGGGCGAACATCGGCGGATTCAAGGCCCGTGAATCGGCCGATTCCCTCGTGAATCGGATCATGAGCGAACCCCCGCGAACACCTCGACACAGACTTGAAAACCGCTGGACGAGAGTCCCGTGAGTTCGAATCTCACCCTCTCCGCCAACATTCTGAGCGTGAAGTGGCCGATTATGTGGCCAATACGGGCCTGGCCTGTCGGAAGCCGGTAGCGAATCGCGGTAGCAAACGGCGCACACTGCCGCACAATGTTCGGCGCGTCGGCTGGGGTAGCCGGAGGCTTAAGACCTCCAATCGCCTCACGTGCGGCGCGGGCAGCTAACCGGTAGCAACAGCCGGTAGCAACAGGGCCGATAGCCGGGGGATTCAAGGCCCAATGAATCGGCCGATTCCCTCCCTCCGGCGCATGCCGCCTCCAGTGCGGTCATATGCAGCAACAGACGTAGAGTGTATGAGTGTGCGTATGAGCGACCGACGAGACTGGATGCTCGGGCTGCCCGGGCATGGCCAGTACACGTTTACGGGTTGTGACACGATAGCGGCGGCCCGTCGATGTCGGCCGAGGCCGGATCGAGTTCCTCGTCTGGCAAGACATGGCGAGCGCGCCGATCCAGCCCCGCGACTACTTGCTGCCATACCTGCAGAGCTGATGATCGGGTGCGGCGGTCGCCATGAGTGAGCGCGATGCCTCGAACCCCGATGAACTGCGCCTTGAGCTGGAGGGCCTCCGTGCCGAGAACCGGCGTCTGCGGTCGCTGCTCGGGTTGGATGTCCCCGAAAGAGCGACGTCCGCACCGCCGCCAGCGCCCGCCTGGGAGCCCACGCTCTTCCGCGATACGTTGGCGTCTACGGGCCGGGTGCCCGTGGACAGCCGTTCGTCACCGGAGGCCAAAGTCGCGCTCTTCCGGTCGCTGTTCGCCGGGCGCGATGACGTCTACGCTGCGAGGTGGGAGAACGAGCGCAGCGGGAAGTCGGGATGGAGTCCTGTCGTCGTTGGCGGTCTGGCCAACGCTCGGCGGCAGGATCGTGAGTACGTGCCGTTGGGCGACGGGATCGTCGCTGCGCACCTGACGGGTCGGGTGCACGTCGGCCTGTACCCGCTGCTGCGCGACGACAGATGCCGGCTCCTCGCGTGCGACTTCGACGGCCCGACTTGGCCCCTCGACGCAGGTGCCTACGTCGAGGCGGCTCAGGCCGCCGGGGTACCGGTGGTCTTGGAACGCTCGCGATCGGGCGATGGCGCTCACGTCTGGATGTTCTTCAGCGGGCCGGTCGCCGCATCTGCCGCGCGGCGGGTCGGTGCCTACCTCCTGCGCGAAGCGATGACCGTGCGCGCCGAGATCGATCTCGCAAGCTATGACCGGCTCTTCCCGGCCCAGGACTTCATGCCGGCAGGATCGTTCGGCAACCTGATCGCGCTGCCGCTCCAGGGCACGTCCCGGCGACGAGGCACCACCATCTTCCTTGACCCGTCGACGCTTCGGCCATTTGACGACCAGTGGGCGTTCCTTTCGGCGCTCGGTCGCAGCTCTCCCGAGGCGATCGAGTCCATGGCCGAGTCCGTGCGCCAGGTGGCCGCTGGCCCGCTGGAGCCCACCTATCGGCCACCGCGTGGGCGTGATGGGCCGAAGGCGCCGGCGACGATCATGGCCGATGCCGGAGCGATGCTCTCGATCGACCGGATCGGCCTCCCGCCAGCTCTGCTCGCGGGACTCAAGCATCTGGCCTCGCTCCATAACCCGGACTACTACGAGAAGGAGCGGCTGCGCCTCTCGACCTGGAAGACGCCGCGCTTTCTTCGCTGCTACGGCGAGTCGCTCGATCGGCTGCTGCTCCCTCGCGGTCTGCGCGAAGCGGCCGAAGCAGTCGTTGCCGAGGCGGGCAGTCGACTCGTCGTGCGGGAACAACATCAGGACCTGGCCCGGATCGAGGTTCAGCTGCAGGCGACGCTGCCGGCGGGTCAGCAGGACGCATTCGCGGCGCTATCTCGCCACGATCTGGGAGTGCTCGTCGCGCCACCCGGCGCCGGCAAGACCGTGCTGGCTTGCGCGGCCATCGCCCATCGCGCGGTGCCCACGCTCGTGATCGTCGATCGCCAACCGCTCCTCGAGCAGTGGCGCGAGCGCCTCGTAACTCACCTTGGCATGAATCGAAAGCAGATCGGCGTCGTCGGCGCGGGCCGAAGCCGACCACACGGCGTCGTCGACATCGCGATGGTGCAGTCGCTGGCACGGCGCGACGATGTCGCAGGGTTGACGGCGGGGTACGGGTTCGTGGTCGTCGACGAGTGTCACCACGTGCCGGCCACAACATTCGAGCGGGTGGTTCGCGAAATCGGAGCGCCCGCGTGGCTCGGGCTGACAGCCACACCCTACCGACGCGACGGGCTCGAAGGGCTGATCACGATGTACTGCGGTCCCATCCGGCACCGCATGGGTGAACGACAGACGGAGGACTCGGACTTCGTCCGCGCTCTCGTCGTCCATCCGACCAACCACGTGGCCGCGCCGGCCGAGACCGACAGTGGTGGCTCCCCGGCCGGAACGTCGATCCAGTCGGTCTTTCGGGGCTTGGTCGAGGATGGGGACCGGACGCGGCTGATCTGTGCAGACGTCGCCGCGGCTGTTCGTGCGGGCCGCAACTGCCTCGTCCTGTCGCAGTGGACCGAGCACATCGCACGGCTAGGGGCCTTGCTCAAGGAGCTTGGTATTGAGGCCGACGTCCTGCAGGGCGGCGTTGGCAAGAAGGCGCGGCGCGTCATCACCGACCGACTTGCAGCAGCTCGATCCGGGGATGGCGTCGTGCTGCTGGCCACCGGCAGCTTCCTTGGCGAGGGCTTCGACTGCCCGCCGCTCGATACGCTGTTTCTTGCGTTTCCTATCGCGTTCAGGGGTCGCTTGGTCAGTACGTCGGTCGCGTGCTCCGACCGTTAGGGGACAAATTGCGGGTCGAGGTCCATGACTACGTGGACGCCCGAGTGCCAGTCCTTGCCCGCATGCACGCCAAACGCCTCGCGGCTTACGCGAGTCTCGGCTTCGAAGTGGGCGAGAGGCCGTCGGCGCGGTGGTGACGGACCGCTTATCGTCGCCTCGATGAGAACGAGACCAACTAGTACTACAAGACATTGACTGTAGTAGTACCAACCGTGTAGTGTTAGCGCATGAGCGAGAAGTCCGAAGGCGCCAAACTGGTTGAGGTGGTGCACCTGGCGTTTCTCCAGGTTCTGCCCTCCTACATGCAGGTTGGCGACTACGTTGTGAAGGGCGGGGCGAACCTGCGACTGTGGTTTGACAGCCGCCGGCGGTCCCAGGACATCGACCTCGACTACCTGCGGGCAGAACGTTTCTACCTCGTCGAGGATCAGATCGACAAGACCTTGGCTGCCCGCGCGTTCCGCGAGATCCTCCGCTCCGGAGGAGTGTCGATCTCTGACCCAACCAAGCCGAAGCAGACCTCGACGACCCGCCGCTGGAAGTTCGTCGCGACCGGTCCTGCGGGCCTGTTGAACACGAAGATCGAATTCTCGTCGAGGGTTGGAACGGTGGATCCAGAGCACGCCTTCGAGCAGGCTCGTGCCGACATAGGCGCCGGCCTCGGCCTCCGGGTCGTAAAGGCTGAGCACTATCTAGCACCTGCCGCGATCCGGCAGAAGATCGGCGCGCTTGCAGGCCGCTCCGAGACCGAGCCCCGAGACGTGTTCGACCTTGATCTTCTATTGGGTGCATACCCGAACGCTCTGACGCCGGGACACGTGGACCCAGCCCTGATCGACAAGGCTGTCGCCGCGGCTATGGGCATCTCCTACGACTCCTACCACGACCTCGTGGTTGACTTCCTCGAAGAGGAATTCGTGCCCATCTACGGCCGGCCGGACGTATGGACGAGCATGGTGCTCGAGGTCGTCGAGCGCCTGGAGGCCTTGAAATGAGCTTGCTTGAAGCCGAGATCATCCTCGAGCGGATCGGGCCGGTCGTCGAGACGCGAGAGGCGGCCGCGGCCTTGCTGCGCAGCGTTACTTCGACGAGCCGTACTCTGGGCGCCCTGGCCGAGGCCGGCCACGCCCACAGGATTAGCCATGGCCTGTGGTCCATCGGACCGACGCCACCGGATCCGTACTGGCTCGTAGGCGATCTCACCCGGCCGCATCCGTCGTACGTGTCGTTCCAGTCCGCGCTCAACTTCCACGGGATGATCGATCAGATCCCGCGCGACACTACGGTGGCCTCGCTCGATCGTGCCCGCCGGATCACGACGACGATCGGCACGTACGCGGTCCACCACATCCCCGGCGAACTCTTCGGCGGATGGGCCAAGGGGCCGCGTGGACGCGTAGCGACGCCTGAGAAAGCAATCTTTGATCTCGCATACATCAGCGCGGCACGAGGCGCGCAGCCTCGTCGAGTGCCCGAGATCGAACTGCCAGCTGGCTTCGACCGCGCCGCGATCGACGAGTGGATCGCCAAGATCGGCGACCAGCGCATCGCCACCATGACCAAGAGGGGTGTGGGACAGATTCTGGCGAGGGCCGTTCGCTAGGGAGCGTCGTGCTTTCGGTCGCACAAATCGACACCGACCTCAGCGGCGAGACAGGTTTCTTCTGCCGCCCACCGCTAGACGTCCCTCCGCCATAGTCACGCTTGGCGATCCAGGCCCCCCTGTCATGGACTGTCCTCGTCGCCGCTCGAATAGCCATGGCTGACAATGCGCAAGGGGATTTGCCGCATGGCCGATGTCGTGAATCCTGGGTCGTCTACCGGTAGCAACAGCCGGTAGCAACAGGGGCGAATACCGGCGGATTCGAGGCCCCGGAAACGGCCAATTCCCTCGTGAATCGGCCCTCAGCGAACCCCCGCGAACGCCCTGACCCAGACTTGAAAACCGCTGGACGAGAGTCCCGTGAGTTCGAATCTCACCCTCTCCGCCAAGATTTCCCTCGTGAAATCCCCATTTTGAGCCCCACGGCGTGGGACTCTGTCCGGTACCGGTAGCAACACGATCACGGCCCATCTGCCGGGCTCCATCGATCCCAATGCCGCGCTGATAACCGCACAGGAGATCTGGCAACCTACCGGATCGGGCCGTTTCGAGCGCTCCGAGTACGGGTACGACCTCATCGACTACCCGGCGAACAGGCGACGTGCGTTCCATATTCCGAACGGTCGGTGCCGGCGGCGCTTCTGTACGCAGATCCGGTGAGCAATCGTGGCAGCGCTGGCGTGTGCTTCCTCATCGTCTTGCAGTCGCATGGCCGCGACTCGGAGGTACGAACTGCACGCCAACCTTGAGAGGCACGACGCCCGCGACGATGAGCATCTGGGGTATTCGTGGGCACCCAGCACGATTCGGGTGTCCCGCGTGGGGGAAGACCTATACAGCACGAGCCCTTTGTAGGTGTCCAATCCCGGGCTCGCGCATGTCCTCGCAAACGCACCGGGTCGGATCCCCGAGATTTCTATGTGACCGAATGGCGTCGCCAAGTTGGCCTAGCTATAGCCGCCGTCCACACGCTCACGCCTACTGCGAGAATCAAGACCGGGATCGGCTCTGCCAAGGGCGCGAGCCAGAAGAACGGAACGGCCTGGAGGTCGTTGGCGAGATTCCTGGTAGTGATGTTGGGATCGCACGGCGACGACGAGAACCCAGGAGCAATCGCGCTCTCGCATGCGACGCCGATCTCCTGACCGAGAACCATGGGGAGAAGAGTCACCGACGCGATGGCGACCATCAAGGCCAGCACAAACGTCAACATGGCTCCGCCAATTGCATTTCGCCGCACCGCGATGCCACCGATCGGTCCAGCCACCAAGGCGGATATAAAGACGGCACTGGCGGCCGCAGACCACCGAGCTAGCGGGGAGGCGGGTAGCTCGGGACCGCCCACGTCGTACACGGGGTGGACCGCGGTCATGGTCGAGGCCACGAGCGGCCAGGCGACGAGGGCCAGCAGGAGTGCAAACGCCGTCGGTCGGACAAGGGCCCGGACGTTGCCTGCGAGGCTACTGATCATCCCTTCCTCCCTCTGTCTTGGATCTGATGAGAAACCTCGCAGCCTGAGTGTCAACGATCGCGGATCGCTGCTCGCCTCCAGTCGCCTCCTAAGCTATCCGATGGAAGGACTCGAGGAGGTATCGAGCAGCCGACACCGATGCGACTCCAGTTCGTCGTCACGCAAGCTGGATTAGCCCAGTGACAGCGTCGCGGCGCTTTCCCTTCAGCGCCTGCTCAAGGTTGCTCGGAAGCACCGCCTTTCGCAGTTCCGCGTCAGATCGCCGCGTCCGCGCCAGCCCACTTTGGTCAAATCGGACTATATGCAGCCTGTATAGCTGGTAGCGTGGCCCGCGTTCGGCTCCTGCAGACTACGTAGGGGACCGACCGAAACGGGCGTCGGGAGCGCTCGGGGGTGAGGTCGCAGCCGTCATGCGGCCGAGAGTGGAGGGGGCGCTCGGGGCGCCCGAAGAGTCGATGCGATATCAGCGTTTGCGGTTGCCCGCGATCTCGATCGCGGCCGTCCTCGTGCTCGTCGTTGGGAGCGCCGGCCAGGCGTTCGCCTGCACCCCTCCCCAACGCAACGACAACCTCCATCTGACCGCAAACGTGAAGGCCGTCTCGCTCTCGCCTTCCATCGGCCTCACTCTCGGCGCGGACCGTCAGACTGCGATCCCGGGTCAGGCCATCACTTACAGCGCCGTCGTAACCAACACCGGCACGACCCTGACGCTGAGCGGACAGATCGCGGCAGCGAACAACAGCACGCGCGCGGCCACGATCGCCGCCTGGTATGACGCGGTCCTGAGCGATCCGAAGGGTCGCTGTGGCGACTGCGATGACGATGGCTACGGCCGCGACAAGAACCACTGGAGCCCCCTCGCGGGTGCCGCGGGAGCCAAGGCCGGCTACACGCCCGCGGTCAAGGCCCCGCTCGCGACCGGCATGACGTTCAGCGCCGTCCCGGTTGCCACCAAGGGCGTCACCTACGCCACCGGGCCCGACACGATCACAGGCACGGGCATCGCCTCGGGCGCCACGGCTCGTTGGAACTACACCATCACCATCGCTCTGAGCCCGAGCCAGGCGGCGGCGCTGTTCAAGGGCTCAGCCGCACTCCCGATCCGCGAGAGCTTCCACGCCGAACCCACTACCGGCACGCAGCTCGACTCCGACGAGCCAACGGTCGTCAACGTCAACTTCTGCAGCGCGCTCGGGCTCGCCAAGGCGACCGGCAACGCGGCCAACGTGACGGTTGCCCTGACCCTGCCCGACGGCACCGTTCGGACGATCTCCAAGGCCGATGCCTCCGTTCTCGCCTCGATTGCCCCCGGCGCTTCGGCGACCGTCACCACGACCTGGACCGTTCCTGTACCTGCTCCCAAGGGCGCAGCCGAGACGGACGCCGCATACCTCGCCCGCCTGACCGCCCTCAACGCCAGGACCCTCACCGCCACGGCCACTGCCAAGGTCGGCACCACCGGACCCACCGCGGGTCCGGCAGGTCCGGTGAACACGACCGAGATCCTCCCGATTCTTTCGCTCGTCAAGTCGGGTCCGGCGAGCGTCGATGCCGGAAAGAGCGCCTCCTACTCAATAGCCATGGCCAACCGCGGCTCCGCGCCCGCGGCGAGCCTGACCCTCACCGACACTCTGCCCGCCGGGACCGTCATTCCGACGAGCGGCGTCCCGGCTTCGCTCGCAGCCGGAGCCACGGCCACCGCGACGGCCACCTATGGCGTTCCCGCGGCCCAAACGTCAGGCGATCTCACCGACACGGCGACCCTGCGCTGGACCGA
>PLNK01000055.1 GCA_003142755.1 Chloroflexota bacterium
ACCCGAACCCTGCTATCATCCCGCCTCGTGCGAAGACTGCTGCCTCTCCTGATCCTCTTCATCGGCGTGCTGGCCGTATACGTGGATATGCCCGGCTCGCATTTTGCGGTGCTCAGCAACATCGACGCCGGCTTCGGCCAGGCGATGGATACGAAGCTGGGCCTCGACCTCAGCGGTGGTGCGTCGATCACGTACCAGGCCCTGCCCGCCAACGGCCAGGCACCGGACTCAGCCGCGATGCAAGAGATCCGGACGATCATGGAGAACCGCGTCAACTCGACCGGTACCACCGAAGCGATCGTCCAGACCGAACAGAGCGATGAAGTCCGAGTCGAGGTCCCCGGCCAGGTAGACCCCCAGGCCGTCGCCGATCTCGTCGGCCAGACGGGCGACCTGGAGTTCGTGCTCCTGCCGCCCGCGCAATACGGCACCAACGCCGCCGCCGGCGCCACGGCTCTGCCGGCGCCCGACACCACCATCGACCCGTCGCTCCTGGACGCCAACGGCAAGGGCCAGTTCAGCGGCGGGCAGCTCGACCCGAGCGGCATCCAGTGGCAGTTCAACGCGTCGGCCGGCGCTGGCTATGAAGTGGCTTTTGCCTTCAAGAGCCCCTACGGTGACCAGTTCGGGACCTGGTCCGCCGACCACGTCACCGACTACTTCGCCATAGTCCTCGACCGCAAGGTCGTATCGACGCCATATATCCAGAGCGCCATCACCGGCGGCAAGGGCGTGATCAGCGGCAACTTCACGATCGACAGCGCCAAGCAGCTGGCCACGGTTCTGCAGTACGGCTCCCT
The DNA here is from genome assembly GCA_003142755.1 of Chloroflexota bacterium. Taxonomy (GTDB): domain Bacteria; phylum Chloroflexota; class Limnocylindria; order Limnocylindrales; family CSP1-4; genus Fen-1039. The sequence continues at coordinate 801 of PLNK01000055.1, forward strand.
GCCGTATCCGGTCGTCGAGATCAGCCGCACCAGCGTTCCCGCCTCGCTCGGCGAGAGCTTCCTGAGGCAGACGTTGATTGCCGGCGGCATCGGCATCTCACTGGTCCTGCTCTTCATGCTCGTCTACTACCGCCTGCCGGGTCTGGTGGCCAGCATTGCGCTGGTCTACTACGGCCTGGCCGTCTACGCCCTCTTCCGGATAGTTCCGGTGACGTTGACTCTGGCCGGAGTGGCGGGCTTCGTGCTCTCGGTAGGTATGGCGGTCGACGCCAACATCCTGATCTTCGAGCGAACCAAGGAAGAGCTGCGAACGGGCAAGACGCTTCCCAGCGCGGTCGAGGCCGGCTTCAACCGGGCCTGGAACTCCATCCTGGACTCGAACGTGTCGTCGCTGATCACGGCATCGATCCTGTTCTTCGGCGGGTCCTCCACGATCAAGGGCTTTGCCCTCGTGCTGATGATCGGTGTCGCGACCTCAATGTTCACCGCCGTCACCGTGTCGCGAGCCCTGCTGCGGTTCGTGGTGAAGCAACAGTTCGCTCAGAGGGCCTGGCTCTTCGGGGTGAGTGACGAGGAATTCCAGGCTAGAGCCCTGGGCGGTCGACTCGCCCGGCGGGAGGCCCGCGGACGTGTTTGACATCATCGGCAAGAGGAACTGGTTCTTCCTCTTCTCCGGTCTGATCCTGGTTCCCGGGCTCATCTTCATCATCCTGACCCCCCTCTCGAACGGGCAGGTCGGGCTGAAGTTCTCCGTGGACTACACGGGCGGAACGGTCTGGGAGGTCCAGTTCAAGAACGTCAACGCCTCGGCCGATGAGATCAAGGCCGTGCTTGTCAGCCACGGGGTCACCGACGCTGAGATCAGCCAGGACACCGACAAGTACTTCACGATCCGAACCAAACGATCCGACCTGTTTCCTCAGCCGACGCCCACGCCGACCGTGAACCCGTCTGCCTCCGCGAGCGCCGCGGCTGCGGCCAGCGCTTCGGCCGCGGCCAGCGTTTCGGCCTCGCCGAGCCCGACGGCTTCGCCAACGCCGACGGCTGCGCCCAGCTCGAGCGCCAGCGCGGGCGCAAGCGCCAGCCCGGCCGAGAGTGCGAGCTCTGCCGCCAGCGCGAGCGCGGCGGCAAGCGCTTCTGCTTCCGCGGCCGCGTCGGCAACGCCCACGCCAACGCCCAGCCCGACGGTGGTGCTCGACGGAATCGATAGCTACGCCAACAAGCCGTGCTCGCTCGTGGTCCCGACGAAGGGCACGATCGGCGAGATCGCCGCGGCGATGCAGGCGGATCCGAAGCTCGGCACCATCTCCTGCACCCGCACGACCGCGACGGTCGGGCCGGTGATCAGCTCTCAGCTCATCCAGCAGGCCATTGAACTCATCCTATTGGGTTCGCTCGGCATCCTGATCTGGGTCTGGATCAGGTTCGGCAACGTCAAGTTCGGGGCCACGGCCCTGATCGCGCTGGTCCATGACGTGGTCGTCGTGGTCGGCATCTTCGCCATCCTCGGCACCCTGTTCGGGGTGCAGGTAGACGCCTTATTCGTGACGGCGATGCTGACCGTCATCGGCTTCAGCGTCCACGACACGATCGTCGTCTACGACCGGATCCGCGAGAATAAGGCCCGCCACGCCGGCGAGCCGTTCGACCGGATCGTCAATCACTCGATCCTGCAGACGTTCGGCCGGTCGATCAATACCAGCCTCACGGTCGTCGTGACGCTGACGGCGCTGCTGCTGTTCGCGGGCTCCTCGATCCACTACTTCGTATTGGCCCTGTTGATCGGTATCATCTCGGGCACGTACTCCTCGATCTTCAACGCCAGTCCGCTACTCGTGGTCTGGCAGCTCTGGGAGGACAACCGCCGAGCCGCCCGCCTGGCCGCAATGCGTGGTAGCCGTCGGAGCTAGCCCGGATGCGCCGAGCGCGGGCCCGGCCCGGGCCAGCCGCCTCTGGTGAGCCTCAGATACGTCGCGGTTGAGCCGCGGCTGTCATCCTGGACGCCATGATCGTCTCGAGCTTCCAGTGGCGAGTCGCGCCTGCCGTCGCCGTCGATTCCGAGGCCCAAGCGATGGCCGTGGAGCGTGGCATCTCGGGGCGGCTACTGAAGCTGCTCGCCGGCCGCGGCGTGACGACCGCCGCCGATCTGGAGCAGTTCCTGGCGCCGGCGGAAGACGGCCTGCACGACCCCTGGTTGCTGCCCGATGCCGGCGTGACAGTCGAGCGAGTGGCCCTGGCGCGGTCGCGTGGCGAGCGCGTGCTCGTGTACGGCGATTTCGACGCGGACGGCCTCACCGGGCTGTCGATACTGGTTCTGGCGCTGCGAGCACTCGACATGGACGTGGCGCCGTACGTTCCTGAGCGGCTGGGAGACGGGCACGGCCTGTCGTTGCGGGCCATCGATCTGGCAGTGGCGGAGGGCCGGACGCTCATCCTCACGGCCGACTGCGGCACCAGCAGCGCGGTGGAGATCGATCTGGCGCGTGGCCGCGGCATCGAAGTGCTGGTGACGGACCATCACCACGCGTCCACCTGGCCGGCGGCGGCGGTTGCGGTAGTCAACCCAGCTCGCGACGACAGTGCCTACCCGGAGCGGAACCTGACCGGCGCCGGCGTGGCCTGGAAGGTGGCGCAGCTGCTGATAGGGGAGTTGGGCGGAGAGGGGAGTGGCTCGGCGACTGGCGGGTCGGCCGGGAGCGTGGCGGCCGGCACGCTCGCGGGCCGCGCGCGCCGTCCGCTGCCTGAATCGGTCCGGGCCCTCACGGATCTGGCGCTCATCGGGACCGTGGCGGACGTTGCGCCGATCCTAGGCGAGAACCGCTCGATCGCACAGCTCGGCCTGGAGCAGCTGCGGGCCGGGGCGCGGCCGGGCCTGGCGGCCCTCATAGAGCGGGCCGGAGTGGCGCGCGATCGGCTCGACCTGGACGACATCGGATACGCGATCGCGCCACGGCTCAACGCTGCGGGCAGGGTGGGGGAGGCGGGCCGCGCGGCGCGACTGCTGCTCGCTGCCGACCGCGCGGAGGCCGACGAGCTGGCCGCCGAAATCGAGAAGGCCAATCTGGATCGCCGCGAGATGACGCGGCTGGCAATCGCCGAAGCCAGGCGCGAGCTCGGGCTCGGGCCGGGACGCGAGGGGGCGACGCCGGACGAAGCCACTGAAGCCGCCGGCGCGGTGCCCGCCACTCCGGCTACGCCGGCCGCTACCCTCGCCGACCTGCCGGCGGCGGTCCTCGTCAGAGGGGAGTGGGGCGTCGGGATCATCGGCCTCATCGCGGGCCGCCTCGCAGAAGACCTCGGGCGGCCCGCCGTGGTCGCGACAACCCTCGACGCCGAGGCCGGCACGTTGCGGGCCTCGTGTCGGAGCGGCGGCGGCGTCAACCTGGCCGAGGCTCTCATCGCCTGCGGCGATCTGCTGATCCGCCACGGCGGTCATCGCGCCGCCGCGGGCTTCGACATCGCCGCCGATCGCTGGCCCGAGTTCGCAGCGCGCTTCATCGGCATCGCCGCCGCGGAGGCGCGCCCTCCGGTGGCCGCCGAGCTGACCGTGGACCTGGTCCTGCCGGCCGATTCGGTCGACTACGAACTCGTTCGCGAGATCGGCCTTCTCGCGCCAACCGGCGCCGGCAACCCACCTCCGACCGTGGCCGTCACCGGGCTGAAGGTCATGAGGGTCCGTTCCGCCGCCGGCGGCCACACCCAGCTGGTGCTGCGCCGGAGCCGCGACGTTCTCGACGCCGTGGCGTTTCGTCGGCCGGACCTGGTGGCGATGCTGCACGAAGGCGATCGCATCGATGTCGTCGCTCGCGCGGCCAGCCGCAAGTTCGGCGGCTTCGAGTCGATCCAGCTCGAGGTCATCGATGTCGCGGCCGAAGGCGAGCAGCTTCTGGAGCCCGGGCGAACCACGGCGACCGCGGCGCCGTAGCGCCCACTCCGGCCGCTCGCGGGTCCGCTACGCTTCGAAACCATGAAGACCTACCTCGAACGCCTGGCTGCCCGGACCCGACAGGTCGGCTCCGTCCTCTGCGTCGGCGTCGACATCACGCCCGAAGCCCTGCCCGATGGCTTCCCGCCGACACTCACCGGGGTCGAGCGGTTCTGCGAGATCCTGCTCGACGCGACCGTGCCGTATGCCGCTGCCGTCAAGCCGAACGTGGCCTTCTTCGAGGCGTTCGGCTCGGCCGGCATCGCGGCGCTGGAGCGGCTGCGCGGCCGCGTGCCATCGGACGTGCCGTTCATCGCCGACGTCAAGCGCGGCGACATCGGTTCCACGGCCGCCCGCCAGGCCGTGGCCCTGTACGACAGCCTGGGCGTGGACGCGATCACGGCCAACCCGTACGTGGGTTCCGAGGCGCTCGAGCCGCTGCTGTCACGCGGCGATCGCTTCGCCTACCTGTTGTGCCGCACCTCGAACCCCGGCGCGGGCGAGCTGCAGAACCTCGAAGTCGCGGCCGACGCGGCGAGCGGTGCGCCGTCTGAGCCGCTCTACGCCAGGGTCGCTCGTCGCGCGCAGGCCTGGGGCCCGGGCGGCACGGTGGGCCTGGTCGTCGGCGCCACCGCTCCCGCCGAGTTGGAGCGTATCCGTGGCATCGCCCCGGGCCTGGCGCTGCTCGTGCCGGGCGTGGGCGCCCAGGGTGGCGAAGTGGAGCCGGTCCTGAGGTTCGGTCCCGCGGTAGCGGCCCCGGCCGGCGGACGCCCCGGCGGCGGCCTGCTGGTCAACGTCTCGCGCGGCATCTCCGGCGCGGCGGGCAAGGCTGGCGGCGCGCCAGACAGGGCCGCGGCGACTTCCACCGATGTCGCGGAACACATGGCGTCGGCGGCGCGCGAATGGTCCGCTCGCCTCCGCGTCGCCGGCTGACGAACGCCGGCCCGTGCTGGACGTGTACCGTCTGCGCGAGCAGAGGAGGTCGCATGACCAGCCTGACCGTTTCGATTCCCGAACATGTCTTGCAGATGGCTCGCCGTCGAGCGCTCGAGCGGCGGACTACTGTCAACGAGGTCGTGCGCGATTGTCTGGAGCGGTACGCGGAGTCGGTCGCACCGAGGCTGCTCTTGCGGCGCTCGCCGAGCTCGCTGAGACCGCAGATTCGAGCAGCGGTCCCGGCGGTCGAACCTGGACGAGGGATGAGCTCCACTAGCGGCCAACCCGCGGACGCCAGGGATCTACGCGTCTGCGCCAGCGAGGGGACTGCTGCCGAGCGGGCGACGCGCCGACAACTACCACGAGTCTAGCTGCGCTCCGGCGGCGCCCGACTGAGGAAGCAACCCGATGACCAACGATCCCGGTTTCGATAGCACCCGCAGGTTTGCGGCCGGGGAAGTCAAGCGCGTGCTGGGTCTGACCGAGCCATCGCTCGATCGGCTCTTCGCGAAGGCGCGCACGGTGCTCGGGCAGGATCGGACCGCCGAGTGCCTCGACCTGGCCCGGCAGGCGCGCCTGACCCGCCGCTGGGTGCCGGCATCCGCGATGGCCGCGCTCGTGGCGGGAACGCAGGAGCTGGGACCCGAGTGGTGGACTCGGGCGCACGAGGAGCTGGACGAGAACCGGGCCTGGGTGGCGCGGGGCACACCCGACAAGCTGCTGATGGCTGGCCACGGCGACCCGGCGACCGAGGACGGCGGCTCGTGCCTCGATCTGCTGGGCAACTGGATCGCGGACGACGCGGCCGACAAGGCCTGGGGCCGGCCGGTCGACCGTATCGATATCGACGACCCCCGAGTCGACGGTCGAGTGGGCGTGCCAAAGGGAGCGAAGGCCGGTGACCGGGTTACGGCCATCGTTGACATCGGCTGCCGGGTCTGGATCGACATCGTCGATCGCAATGCCGAGGCCGAGAGCGAGGCCGGGGCCGCGCCGCGGGCCGCTCTCCCGCCGCGCCTGGGAACGCGGCTGGCGGAGCGCAGGTTCCACGATGTCGCGCAGATCCGACCGGCGTGGGCCATGGCGACGTCGACGGCGCCAGTCCGACTGCCCGGCGAGACGGCCGGCCGCGCGACCGACCCATACGCCGCGAAGCTCGAGGCCGACGTGTCCCGGCGCCTGTACGAGTGGGCTAAGGCTCAGGGCGTCACCGCGCAACAGCTCGCCGGACCGTGGCGAACGATCGACGGCCTGTGGTCGGCGCGCCTCCGTCTGGGCCTGATCTACGGCCGTCCGGGCGCCTGGATTACGTTCGACGACGCGGTCATCGCGGCGGTCGACGACGACCGAGCGGCCCTCCAGGAGGCGCTGGCGTCCCTCGGCGTCTGAGCGGACGGTTCGCCACGCCCCGGACCGCGAACCGGACCACGAACCGGCGCGGGGGCACGGCGCGATACACTGAGGCCATGAGCAGCACAGCGGACGCGGCGGGAGCGAGCGTCGGCGGAACTACCGCGGAGGCCGGCATCGGCCCCAGGGTGAGACGCGCGTCGGCGGCCCCGCGCCGTGCCGCCCCGCGCGAGAACCGGCAGCATGTCGTGATCCTGACCGGGCTTTCGGGCGCGGGCAAGACGGCGGCGACCAAACTGTTCGAGGACCTCGGCTACACCTGCATGGACAACGTTCCGGGTGAGTTGCTGCCGGACCTGGCCGAGCTAGTTTCGATCGATCGCCAGCGCTTCGAGAAGGTCGCGATCGTGCTCGACGTCCGGGCCGGCAACGCCACGCTCGCCCTGGCGGCGATGCGCGGCGCCCTCGAAGGTCGTGGCATCAAGCCGCGGGTCATCTTCCTCGAGGCCCGCGACGACGTCCTGATCCGTCGCTTCTCGGAGACGCGCCACCGCCATCCGCTGGCCGGCCGCCGTGGCATCGCCGGCTCGATCTCCGAAGAGCGACGCGTGCTCGAGCCGGTTCGAGCCGACGCCGACGTCGTCGTCGACACCTCCGATCTGTCGCTGCGGCAGCTGAAAGAGCGCATCTTCACAAACCTCGAAGACGCGCCGGCGGGCCAGGAGCTGGTCTTCCAGCTGATCAGCTTCGGCTTCAAGTACGGCGTGCCGCTCGAGGCCGACCTGGTCTTCGATGTCCGGTTCATGGAGAACCCGTACTACGTCGACGCGCTGCGGCACCTGTCCGGCCTGACGCCGGCCGTGCGCGACTACGTCATGGGCCAGCCGATCGCCAAGCAGTTCTTCGACTTCCTGGCCAAGTTCCTCGAGCTGACGGTCCCGGGCTTCGTGAGCGAGGGCAAGACACGCCTGACGATTGCGATCGGCTGCACCGGCGGCTACCACCGCTCGATCGCGATCGCCGAAGAGCTCCGCGAGTGGCTAGAGAAGAGCGGCTACGGCACCGTCGCGGTCTTCCACCGAGAGCTGGAGCGCGGATGAGGCTGCCGAGGATCCGGGTCAGCGGCTCGGTCTTGCGGCGCTGGCTCGAACCGGGCATCGGGCTTAAGCGCTGGCTGCTCGTCGTCTTCGCCGGTGAGGCGCTGCTGGCAATCGCCGGTGCGCTATTGCTTCGCCAGGTCTACCGCGAGTACGTGTTCTCCGGCCCGAGTCAGAGCCTTCTGTATGTGGTCACGCTGCAGTTCCTGCCGTACTGGCTGCGCGGCCTGATCGTCGGCGGCGGCGGGGTCGGCCTGTTCGTATACGGATCGTGGCGAGCGATTCGGGTCCTGATGGGGCCGTTCCTGTCGGCCGAAAGCGACCAGCCGCTCGTCGAGGTGATCTACCAGAAGCGCTTCCTGTCGCGCGGCCCCAAGATCGCGGTCATCGGCGGCGGAACGGGCCTGTCCACGCTGCTGCGCGGGATCAAGGAGCACACCAGCAACATCACGGCCGTGGTTACGGTCGCGGACGATGGCGGCTCTTCGGGCCGGCTTCGCGAGGAGCTGGGAATCCCGGCGGTAGGAGACATTCGCAACTGCATCGTCGCGCTGGCGGACTCCGAGCCGCTGATGGGCGAACTCCTCCAGTACCGCTTCCCGGGCGAGGGCGAGGGCAGCCTCGGCGGCCACACCATCGGCAACCTGCTGCTGGCGGCGATGGCGTCGGTTCAGGGCGACGACTTCGAAGAGGGCGTCCGACAGATGAACCGGGTCCTGGCGGTTCGAGGCCAGGTCGTGCCGGCGACGGGGACGGCGGTCACGCTCCATGCCCGACTGCTCGACGGGTCCGAGATCACCGGCCAGTCGGTCATCGCGCGGTCGACCCGGATCGATCGAGTCTGGCTGACGCCCGACAACGTCGCGGCCGGCGACGACGCCCGGCGTGCGATCGAGGAGGCCGACCTGGTGGTCATCGGACCCGGCAGCCTGTACACGAGCATCATGCCGAGCCTGCTCCTGCCCGAGCTCCTGGCTGCGGTGCGAGCGTCCGCGGCCCTCAAGCTCTTCGTCTGCAACGTGGCCACGCAACAGGGCGAGACGCAGGGCTACGACCTGGCCGACCACGTGGCGGCGCTGGAGCGCCACACCGGCGCCGGCTGGATGGACGTGGTCCTGGCCAACAACCGATTCGATGCCAGGCGGCCTGGCGACTACTTTGCGGAGCCGGTCAAGCTGCGCTGGCCGCCGGTCGCGATCTCCGCCGCGCCGATGCCACGGCTGGTACTCGACGATGTCGTGGCTCCGAACAATGCCCACCACCATGACCCGGCCCGGCTGGCCGCCGCCGTGATGCACGTCTACGAGCGCGAGTCGTTTGGGCGGCGGCGCTCGCGGGTCTCGCGGACGGCGTAGTGGCCGCGGTGGCATGACGACCGCGGAGCGCGATTTGGTGGGGGCCCTGAGGGCCGAGCTGGCCGCGATCGATCCGCACAGACGCTGCTGCCGCATCGCCGAGTCGGCCGGACTCGCCGGGGCATTCGAGTCGCGGCGGCGGAACATCCATCGGCTGGCCCTGCGCCTGAGTCGAGCCCGGGCGGGAGAGGGGACGGACGCGCATGGCGGTTCGGGCGGTGCGCCGGGCGCCGGGCCGAGTCCGGTGGCGCCGCCGCCGTTCGAATGGGCCCGCGCCGCCGAGCACTGCCGGACCGCGTATCTGCGGGGCAGGTTCCTGGCGCACGGCTCGTTGAGCCTGGCCTCGGGCCGGACCCACCTCGAGTTCGTCCTGCCGCCCGAGGAGGCGCGGCAGCTGTGCGACCAGCTCGACCAGCTCGAGATGCCGGCCCACTGGCGCCTCCGGCGCGGCCGTGGGGTCGTCACCTGGAAGAGCGTGGAGACCGTGGTCACCTTCCTCAAGGTCCTGGGCGGTGGCTCGTCGCTGCTGGAGCTGGAGTCGCGGCAGGTCTCGCGGTCGGTGCGCGGCGACCTCAACCGCGTCATCAACGCCGAATCCGCCAACCTGGGCCGGGCCGTGGCGGCCGCCGCGCGTCAGCTCGAGGCCATCGCCACGCTCGAGGCCGACGGCCGCCTGGCCGAGCAGCCGTACGCGGTGCGGCTCGTCGCCGACGCTCGGCGCGAGGTGCCCGAAGCCACGTTCACCGATCTCGCCGAGCGCCTCGGCCTGCACCGCTCCGCCGTCCAGCGAGCGCTCGATCGCGTCGAGCGGCTGGCGCTCCACCCCGACGAGGGAGTGGGGCAGCGCGGCCGGCGGAGGGGCGGGCGGCGCGGGCTCGGCCGGCCGCGCTAGGCTCGGGGCTCGGCGCGGCGGTGGCGGCTGGGTCGGTGGTCGTCGCTGCTCAGAGCGGCACACAAGATCGACGAAACACGTGCGAGCCGCGCCGACTTGCTCACCCTGCGAGCATATCCGCCATTGTCGACGGCGCGCAGCTGCTCGATCGGCCAATCCTGACCAGACAGGGGCCCTCAGTCGGCCCATCGAGGGTCCTCTACCGCGATTTCCAGGCCATTTCGGCGCGACGTGGAGTCCGATTTGAGCAGCAACGACCTGACAGGGCTGGCAAAGCCGGCTCATGTGTCGCATGTGCTCACTACACGAGCACCACCCGCGGCGGTATTCCTGGCACGCCTGGTCGTTCGCTGGCTAGACTCGTTCGATGACCGTTGACAACCCATCTCGTCGGCTGCAGGGGCTGCTGTGGCTGGCCGTCATCGCCTGGGCCGGGCTGATCTTCGCCCTGTCGGCGACGCCCGATCTGCGGTTCGTGTCCTCCGACACGATGGACTTCTTCGTCCGGAAGGCGGGCCACATGGCCGTCTTTGGAATCCTGGCCGTCTTGATCTGGGGAGCGCTGACGGCATCTGCGGCGCGGCGCACACTGGCTCTGAGCCTGATGCTTACCGTCCTTTACGCGGCCTCGGACGAGATCCACCAGTCGTTCACCGCGGGCAGGCACCCCTCGCCCGTGGACGTGGGCATCGACTCTGTGGGGGCGCTCATCGCTGTGGTCGCCCTGACGCTCTGGCTGCGGAGCAGGCAGGCACCGCGAGACGCGAGTCGGGACCGGGGCTGACGGCCCAGCGCGGCGCGCCCCGGCGCCCGTCCAGGCCCTGCCCCGGGGCCGACATACCCGGGCCCCCAGCCCGAGTGGCGCCGCACGATGGGCCGAACTTCACTCCGGGGCTGGCCCCGGCTCTGTCATCATTCGCGGCATGAGACCACTGATCATTGCTGCCAACTGGAAGATGAACACCACCCCCGCGGACGCTGGAGAGCTGGCCGCGACAATCGCCGCCCGGACCGAGGAGCCGGGTGTCATCCGAGTCATCTGCCCGCCCTTCGTTTGCCTGGCCGCTGTGCGTGACGCGCTGGATGGCACGAACGTCGCCGTCGGCGCCCAGAACGTCCACCACGAGCTCGCCGGCGCGTACACGGGCGAGATCTCGGCCGCCGCGCTTGCTGGCCTGGCCACGTGGGTCATCCTCGGCCACTCCGAGCGCCGTCGCGACGCCTTCGAGACGGACGAGCTGATCGGCAAGAAGCTGGCCCGCGCCATTTCGTCGGGCCTGCGGCCCATCCTGTGCGTGGGCGAGCTGCTCGCCGAGCGTGAAGCCGGCCGCGCCGTGGAGATCGTGGCCACGCAACTCAGAGGCGCCCTCGCCGGCAAGGACATGGAAGCGCTCCTGAACGGCGGCTTCGTGATCGCCTACGAGCCGGTCTGGGCCATCGGCACCGGCCGCACGGCCTCGAGCTCCGACGCTGCGGCGATGGCCGAGGCGATCCGCGCCACTCTCGCCGCCGACCTGGGCTGGGGCAGGGCCGCGGACGACGTGCCGATCCTGTACGGCGGCAGCGTGACGAGCGCCAACATCGGCGAGTTCCTGGCCGAGCATTCGATCGACGGCGGCCTCGTCGGCGGCGCGTCGCTCAAGCCCGACGAGATGGCCGGCATGGTCGCCCGTGCGGCCGTGACCGCCAGGGCCCGCGCCGCTGCCGAAGGCAAGCCCGCATGACGGCCTCGAGCACCAGCGCCGGCGCCGGTGTCGGGCGCCCCCGCCCGATCGTCCTCGTAGTGCTCGACGGCTTCGGCATCGGCCACAACGTCGAAGTCGACGCCATCGCCCAGGGTCACATGCCGAACTACATCGAGCTCCTGGAGCGCTGGCCGCACTGCTCCCTGGAGGCGTCCGAGGAGTTCGTCGGCCTGCCCGAAGGCCAGATGGGCAATTCCGAGGTCGGCCACCTCAATCTAGGCACCGGCCAGCCGGTCCTCCAGGACCTGCCGCGGATCGATAAGTCGATTTCGAGCGGCACGTTCTTCGAGCGCCCGGTCCTGCTTGAGCTGTGCGCCCGGGCCAAAGAAGACGACCACACGCTCCACCTGATCAGCCTGGTCGGACCCGGTGGCGTCCATGCCAACGACCGCCATCTGATCGCCGTGGCCGAGCTGGCCGCCCGCCAGGGCGTCAAGCGAGTCCGCGTCCATGGCCTCCTCGACGGCCGCGACACCCCGCCGCGATCCGCCATCGAGTTCGTCCCGGACCTGGAGACTCGGCTCAAGAAGGCCCATCCGGACGCGAAGATCGCCACCATAGGCGGCCGATACTTCGCCATGGACCGCGACAAGCGTTGGGAGCGGACTCAGAAGGGCTACCAGGCCATCGTCGACGGCGTAGCCGAGTACCACGCCCCATCCGCGGTCGCCGCCGTGGAGCAGGGCTATGCCCGTGGCGAGAACGATGAGTTCATCACACCGACGGTCATCGACGGCGTCGACCACGGCAAGATCGCCGACGGCGACGCGGTGCTCCACTGCAACTTTCGCGCCGATCGGGCCCGCCAGCTTTCCCATGCCCTCGCCGACGCCGACTTCATCGGCTTCGACCGAAACGCGGCCGGCCCCATGCCCAAGGGCATCCTCTACAGCACGATGACGGCATACGAGGCCGACCTGCCGGTCAAGGTCGTCTTCGGTCCCGAAGTCGTGCCGTCACTCGCCGGGGCCGTCAGCAAGGCCGGCTGGACGCAGTTCCACGTCGCCGAGACCGAGAAGTACGCCCACGTGACGTACTTCTTCAACGGCGGTCGCGAGGAGCCGTGGCCGGGCGAGGACCGCAAGCTCGTACCGAGCATCAAGACGGTCGCGACCTACGACCTCCAGCCGACGATGGCCGCGGCCGGAGTCTGCGACGCGCTCGTGGAGGCCATCTCGGGCGGCAAGTACGACCTGATCGTGGCCAACTTCGCTAACCCGGACATGGTCGGCCACACCGGCGTCTGGGACGCCACGGTCAAGGCCTGTGAAACCGTCGACACCGCCATGGGTCGTGTCGCGGCCGCGATCCTGGCCGTCGACGCGGACGATCCGTCGGCCCCGGGCGCCGTCCTGTTCATCACCGCGGACCACGGCAACGCCGACGAGATGAAGGACGAGGCCGGCAATCCGGTCACCAAGCACTCGCTCAATCCGGTGCCGCTGCTCGGCATCGGCCGGTATCTCGACGGTAAGCGGCTCAAGAACGGCCGCCTGGCCGACGTGACGCCGACGATCCTCGAGATCGGGGGTCTGAAGCCCTGGCCGGAGGTCACCGGCCACTCGCTCCTGGCCGAAGCCTAGGCCACACCTATCGCACGGATCCGCGGCCACTCGGCTGAACGGCCGGCGGCCGCAGNNCGCCGGCCGGAGCCGCGAGGGCGCGGCCGTGTGCTAACATGCGCCGGTCCGCTTTCGGTGGACCCATCTACGAGGTTGCTTCGAGCTGTGAATCCCGCCCTCCTTGTTGGCCAGGACATCATCGGCGTCTTCTTGATGATCGCCATCCTCATGCAGGCGCGAGGCTCGGGCCTGTCGGCCACATTCGGTGGCGACTCGTCCGTCTATCGCAGCCGGCGCGGGATCGAGCGGCGCCTCTGGCAGTTCACGATCCTTCTTGCGGTCCTGTTCTGCGTCTTTTCCGAGGCGAGCTTCGTCCGGCTCTGAGCGCCGGGCGTGGCCGGCCGCGTCCGCCGCTGAGGCGTTCCCCGCCGTGATGCCATGACTCGCCGCGACCGCTATGCCGTCTTCGCGCTGTTCATCGCGCTCGCCATCGTCGGCGCCGCGATGGTCATACCGTCGCACTCGTCGGGCCCGACCGGGTCTAGCCAGACGGCGGTGCTGGGCGGGCCATTCCGCGAAGGAGTCATCGGCCACCCGAGCTCGATCAATCCTCTGACCGCACGCTCGCAGGCGGACCAGGACCTCGTAGCGCTTCTCTTTCGCGGCCTGACCAGGGCCGGCCCGGATGGCACCGTTGTGCCCGACCTGGCGACGTGGTCGGTTTCCGACGACGGCCGAACCTACACCTTCTTCATGAGCCAGGACGCCTACTGGGAAGACGGCCAGCGGGTGACCGCCGGCGACGTCGTCTTCACCATCGGCCTCCTGCAGAACGCCGCCTACGACGGGCCCGTGGGTTCGTCGTGGCAGGGCATCCGCGCTACCGCGGATGACAACTTCACAGTCCACTTCACGATGACGCTGCCGATCGCCGGCTTCCTGCGCCAGGCCGAACTGCCGATCCTGCCCTCGCACCTGCTTTCGAATGTGAGCGTGGTGGATCTGGCCGACTCCACGTACAGCTCGCGGCCGGTCGGGGATGGCCCCTACCGAATCCTGGAACTGGACTACGCCCACGCGCTGCTCGACCGGGTCGGTCCGGTGGCCGACGCGCCCGCCCTGACCGCGTCGCCGGCGGCCAGCCCGAGCGCCAGCTCGAGCCCGTTGGTCTTTGCGACAGTCACGCCCGTGCCCACCAAAGCTCCGAGTTCGCCGAACGCGAGCGAGGCTCCGACTGACACTCCGACCGCACCGCCTACGGCGCCGCCGACTCCGACGCCTCTGCCAACTGCCACGCCCACGCCCGTTCCGCTGGCCAGCGGTTCATACCTGACCGTGCCCTCGCAGATCGAGCTCGACTTCTACGACGACTCGACATCTGCGGCCGCCGACTTCAAGGCGGGCAAGCTCGATGCAGTGGGCGGTCTGACGCCCGACCAGACCGACGCGGCCCTGACCACCGCCGGCTCGCGGCTCATTCCGTATCGCTGGGCCAGCCTGCTCAGTGTCGTGGTCAACGAGCGTCCCGCGCACCCCGAGTTGCGCGACGCAAACGCCCGCACTGGACTGCTGGCCGGTATCGATCGCCAGTCGCTTCTGACGAAGGTCCTCGAGGGCCGTGGCAGCACCGCCGACTACCCGATCCCGAACTGGTCGCGGGCATACGATCCCGACTCCGTTACCGCGACGCCATACGACCCGACTGCCGCGGAGGGGTACATGTCTACCGCCGGCTGGCAGGGTAGCTCCGCCGGGCTGGCGGCACCGAAGGCGTCGGGGACGTACACGATGGAGCTGCTGACGCTCGACGAAGCCAGCAACGCGGACGTGTATCGAACGGCTCAGTTCGTCGCCAGCGCGTGGCGGGCCATGGGGCTCACCGTCCAGGTCGATGCCGTCCCTTTCGTCACATATATGAGCCGGCTCAACGAGGGCGATTTCTCCGCCGCCATCGCGGCCTTCGAGGTCGGGCTCGACCCTGATCTGGGACCGCTGCTGCTGTCGTCGCAGATCGGCTCGGGCGGGTCGAACGTGTCCGGGCTGCAGGACAACACCCTCGACCAGCTGCTGCTGACGGTCCGCAAGACCACCGACCTCGCCGCGCGCGCGGACGCGGTCTCGGCCCTCGAGAAGTACATCTCGACCACGCTGCCGATTCTGCCGCTGGCATTCCGAGACTACGATTTGGTGGTCTCGAGCCGCGTCTACGACCTCGCATCGAATGAGATTTCCGACCCATCGGGTCGTTTCTGGGATGTGATAGACTGGCGCCTCGCCAGCGACCGCTAGGGCGGTTGTTGTGTGCGCCGAGGTGGCGGAATGGCAGACGCGCTAGCTTCAGGAGCTAGTACTCGCAAGGGTGTAGGGGTTCAAATCCCCTCCTCGGCACCAGGCTTTCTGCGCAGCGACGTGGAGCCGTCGCAAATGGCGTTTCGTGCCCAGGTGGCGGAATTGGTATACGCGTACGTTTGAGGGGCGTATGGAGCAATCCATCCGGGTTCAAGTCCCGGCCTGGGCACCACCCTCCTCGCCAGACTGGTCTGGCGCCTGATCCGGCCGCCAGACGGCCGGGTTCCGGCCTCCGGATGGCCATCCGCCTCACTCGGCTTCCCGGGCGGTTAGTTCAGTGGTTAGAGCGCCTCGTTTACACCGAGGATGTCGCAGGTTCGAATCCTGCACCGCCCACCACCCTCCATTCCGAGTGCCCGTGCCCGCGCCGCTGCAACCCGCGCCGCCGCGCCGCGCCGAAACGCGACGCCCCGAACTGCGCTCAAGTCCCGTGAGGGCCGAACGCACCGCCGCGTGCGTGCGCTCGACTCTAGATACTCCGGAACACTAGCCCCCGTGGTGTTTCGTGAGATCGATCGGCGAGATTGGACTGGCCAACCATATCTCGGGGCCGCTGACCGCGTATGCGACTCCTGGATCGAGCGTCTTCGAGGCCAAATGGGACGATCCTGCTCCCAGAGGGCTCCAGAAGTGGCGTGATGATGGTCGCCGGGATCGAAGCTTCAACTTAGTACCACGGCTATTTGTGTTGCCTCGAGACTCCGTCGTCCTCTCCCGGTGTCGTCGGTCCCGCTGCCGCCAGAACCGACCTCACGACCGACTCAAGGCTCAAAGCGGGGCATACCCGCGGGCTGCGGAGCCTCGTCGAAGCGCCGAGCCCGCCGCCTCACCAGCGGCCCGAAAGCCACCACGAGCCACGTGGCGAACAGCGCCACGAACAGGAGCGTCTGGCCGACGGCGACCGCGGTGACCACGGGCTCGCTCCGAGCGACATCCATGAACGGCAGGCTGAGCCAGCTGCCGCCCGCGCCGCCGGATCCGCCGGGTCCGCCGCCGGAGAACCCGGCGCCGCCACCGTTGAAACCACCGCCCCCAAGCCTGGAGCCCCCGCCGAACCCCGCCCCACCACCACTGCCGCCGAAGCCACCAAACGAGTTCTGGGACCCGAGGACCGCGTGGATGTTGATCGCGTTGAGCACAGCGGCGCCGAGGTAAGCCATGCCCGCGACCAGGTACGGCGCCGCGAGGAGCGCCGCGGCCGGGAAGAACGGGAAGAGGTACCGCTCGTGGACACGGGTCGGGACGGCATAGAACGCGAAGGCCACGACCGCGAACGCCAGCACGATCGTGCGTCGGTCGTCGCGGAGTAGCAGTCCGGCCGACACCGCGAGACCCACGATCACGAGGAGCGCGGCTCCGAGCTGGACGGCCGTCAGGCCGCCGAGAACCACGATCGAGTCCGAACTCCACGAGCCGCCGCCGGCGACGATCGCGGTGAGCGGCGGCGNNACGGGCAGGCTGGCCAGACTCGCCGGCGCGGAGTTCTGGATGTCGAACGGCAAGAGGATGGCTATGCCGACGAGAGCGCCGAGCAACAAGGCCATTCCCAGCCGGAGCGGACTTTGGTCGGTCAGTCGGCCGCCGAGCCGGTCGTCGAGCGCCGACATACGCCGGCCGAGTTGCGGCACCGGCCCCGACCCCACACGCAACAGGTGCCTCCGGAACAGGACCGGCAGGACGACCACGAGACATATCAGGTCCTGCGGCTTCACCAGCACGCCCACGACCGCGAGGATCATCGCCGGCTCGCTCCAGCCGTCGGCCAGGGCGAGCACGGCCGCGAGCATGAACATCGCCCCGATCGCATCCACCTGACCCCACAACGCGGAGTCGTACCAGCTGACGGGCATGAACAGGTAGAGCGCCGCCGCAGCCACTCCGGCGCCGCTCCCGAACCAGCGGCTGCCGGCGCGGTAGAGCAGGGTAGCGATCGCCACATCGGCCAGGATCGGCGGCACCTTGAGGAGGTGGAGAGTGGCCTCGCTGGTCGACATCCCAAGGATCGGCCCGAGAACCGTTCCCAGCTCACCGACCAACCACAGGACGTACATGTACACCGGCGGATAGTTGGCGCCGCCCGTCTGGTAGAACGCGCCCGGCCCGACCCGGACCAGGGCCGAAGCCCAGCTGCTGAAGAACCCAAGGTCGGTCACGAAGCCCTGGCCCGGGTACACGACATAGGCGAGGACGACTCGCAGCAGCAAGCCAGCGATGAGCACGGCCAGGAACGCGGTGCGCCCAGAGACTCGAGGTAGCAGGGGAGTGGGTGCGACGGTGGTTTCGGTCATTTCATCCCAATGCGGCGGCGGCCCGATGATTGGGCCTCAGCCTACGTTTCGATCAGGTTACCGAACCTTCGGGCAGTCGCCGGAGTCAAACGGTAGGCGGCCCGACGCGGGTGACAGCCGTTGCGAACGCGGACGATCGAATCGGTCGTCAATCGTTCTCCAGGAAGCCGCCTGCTAGACTGAAATCCCCGCACGGCAGCTGTTGCGGCCCATATCGATCGGAGGAGGGACATGCTCGTCCCGGTCATCATCATCGTCGTCCTGGTAGTCCTCGTTCTCTTCGTAGTCGGGATCTACAACGGTCTCGTCACGAAGCGCAACCGCGTCGACGAGGCCAACGCTCAGATCCAGGTCCAGCTCAAGCGCCGCCACGACCTCATCCCGAACCTGGTCAACGCGGTCAAGGGCTACATGGACTTCGAGAAGGGCGTCCTCACGCAGGTCACCGAGGCTCGCGCCGGAGCAATCGCCGCGGGCGCCCAGGGGACGGCCGCTCAGGCCCAGGCCGAGAACGTCCTGACCGGCGCGCTGCGATCTCTGTTCGCGGTCGTGGAGAACTACCCGCAGCTCAAGGCCAACGAGAACGTTCTGGCGCTCCAGGAGCAGCTGACCACGACCGAGAACCAGATCTCGTTCTCGCGCCAGCACCTCAACGCGACCGTCCTCGACTACAACAACTCGCTCCAGGTGTTCCCCAACGTCCTGCTCGCGGGTCCGTTCGGCTTCACGAAGCGCGAGTTCTTCGCCGCCGAGCCGGAGGCCGCAGAGGTCCCCGTAGTCAACCTGGGCTAGGCAATCAGCGGGGCCCCGCCGACGCGAGTCGGCGGGGTCACTGCGTCTCGAGGCCGTACACACTGTGACAGCGACCTTCTACTCCGAGGAATCGGCCAACCGCCGCAACTCGTTCCTGCTGGCTCTCGTCGTCATCGCCTTCCTGGGCCTGCTGGGGTTCGCCATCGGCTATTCGATCGGATATGCCAACGGCGATCCCGTTCTGTGGGCGATTGGCGCCCTGATCATCGCCGTCCTGTTCGGCGTCTTGAGCGCGCTCGCATCCTTCTACCGGGGCGACCAGCTCGTGCTGGCCAGCTCGCAGGCGCAGGAGATCGGCCCGCAGCAGGCGCCGGCGCTCTTCAACGTCGTCAACGAGATGGCGGTCGCGGCCGGGGTGCCGATGCCGAAGGTCTACATCATCGAAGACCCGTCGCCCAACGCCTTCGCCACGGGCCGCGACCCGCAGCACTCATCCGTGGCGATTACCTCGGGCTTGCTCAGCAAGCTCAACCGCGAGGAGCTGCAGGGCGTCATCGGCCACGAGATGTCGCACATCCGCAATTACGACATCCGGTTCACGCTCATCGTCGGTGTCCTGGTCGGAAGCATCGCCCTTCTGGCCCAGATCTTCCTGCGCTATACGTTCTGGTTCGGCGGCGGGCGGCGGAGCAACAACGACAACAATTCGGGCGGCGGCGGCCTGGCGGTCATCTTCTTGGTCGTCGGCATCGTCATGGCGATCCTCGCGCCGATATTCACGACACTCGTCCAGATGGCTGTCAGCCGTCAGCGCGAGTACCTGGCCGACGCCTCGTCGGTGGAGCTCACGCGAAACCCCCACGGCCTCGAAAGCGCCCTGGCCAAGCTCGCGGCCGACAACGAGTCGCTCCACTCGGCCAACGGCGCAACTCAACATCTATACATCGTCAACCCGCTCAAGAAGCTGGGCGGCGGTTCGGCGCTCTTCTCGACGCACCCGCCGATCGTCGATCGCATCAACCGCCTTCGGCAGCTGACCGGCGACTCGCCGATGGATCCGACGGAAGTCCGCCAACTCACCGGCTTGGAGTAGTTGCGACCGGGGCCCCGCGATTGGCCGCGGGCCACGATACCCGCCGAAGGCGGAGACCAGGCGCCCTCACGAACCTGCGGCTAGCGTTGAGGGCGCACGTTACCTTGCAGCGTTTCGGTCGCTCGTGGTACCTTTCAGCGCGCCGACGGGCAACCAGTCGGTCAGAACGGGCCGAGATAGCTCAGTCGGTAGAGCACGCGACTGAAAATCGCGGTGTCGCCAGTTCGATCCTGGCTCTCGGCACCAAAGACGGCTGGCATGGTTTTCGAGCGGAAGTGGCTCAGTTGGTAGAGCATCACCTTGCCAAGGTGAGGGTCGCGGGTTCGAGTCCCGTCTTCCGCTCCATTCCCTTCTTGCCGACCGCACTGTTCCGCGTCAGGAGCTCGTGCCTCTGCCCCTTCGTCTAGTGGTAGGACAGCGGACTTTGGATCCGTTGGGCGAGGTTCGAATCCTCGAGGGGCAGCCAGTCTGACCCGCACACGCCGGTTCCCCTGCCGGCCGAAACCGCCCCGTGGGCGGTCCGCGCCCGAGGCGACGTACCCAAGTGGTTAAGGGGGGGGTCTGCAAAACCCCTATTC
This sequence comes from Chloroflexota bacterium, assembly GCA_003142755.1. GTDB lineage: Bacteria > Chloroflexota > Limnocylindria > Limnocylindrales > CSP1-4 > Fen-1039. Next base: position 20,724 of record PLNK01000055.1, read on the forward strand.
AGCGGTTCGAATCCGCTCGTCGCCTCCAACTTCCCTCGTGAAATGTCCTCCCAGGTGGGAGTCTGTCTGGCCTCGGTAGCAACACGGTAGCAACAGAGCGTAGAATCGCACTCGAACGCGACGGCCCCCGGGCAAACCAGGCGGCCGTTTGGAGCGCTCCTACCAGGGAGCACAGCCACCATGGACGATCGAACCACCGCGAAAAGGGACCGCCACCGGTCACCGGGCGAGGGGTCGGTCTATGAGGTCGACGCTGGTGGCCATCGCTGGCGCGGCGCGATGACCTGGACGGACCCGGACGGCACCCGGCATCGCCGAGTCGTCCAGGGCGAGACGTCCAAGGACGCCAGAGACAAGCTCGACCGGCTCCGAGACGAGTTGCGCCTCGGTACGATCGCCCCCGCCGGCCACGGTGTCACGGTAGGGGAGTACCTGGCGGACTGGATCGAGCGTGAGAAAGCTCACGTCCGCCCCTCGACGTGGCGCAGCCACGAGACGCACGTGCGGTGCTATCTCATCCCCGCCCTCGGGATGCGTTCGCTGTCACGGCTGTCCCCGGCCGAGGTTGAGCGTGCGCTCGCCCGGTTCACGCAGTCTGGACGGCCGGTGTTGCCGAATGAGCGGCTCGGCAGGCGTCCTAAGGATCCCGCGAAGCTCAAGCAGGATGACCAAGGAGGCACCGTAAGGCCACCGAAGAGGCACGAGCCCATTTCGCCGTTGACTGCCCGCCACGTAAGGGCCACGCTCCGGGTCGCCCTGGCGGCCGCCGTGCGCGACGGCAGACTCGGGCGGAACGTTGCTGCCGATGCACGGCCGCCCTACGTCCCGCACAAGCCAGTTGCCTATCTGTCCGCCGCTGAGGTGCGCAAGCTGCTGGACGAAACCCAGGACGACCAGTACGGTCCGGTCTATGCCCTCGCCGCATCGACGGGCCTGCGGCTTGGTGAGCTGCTCGGGCTGGAATGGTCCGACGTGGATCTCGAGGCCGGCACTCTGGCGGTCCGACGCTCGATGGCTCTTGCCCAGAATGGCGCCTGGCAGCTGGCGGAGCCGAAGTCAGCGCGGAGCCGACGGACGATCCCGCTGCCGTCGGTCACTCGCGAGGCACTCAAGCGACGCCGGGCCGTCCAAGAAGCTGACAGGACGGCCGCCGGAACTGCGTGGCAGGACCTGGACAGCCTGATCTTCACGGACGCTCTGGGACGCCCCATGCGGCCGGAGGGCGTGTCCGCAGCCTTCCAGAAAGCCCGACAGGCTGCCAGCCTGCCCCGTGTGCGGTTTCACGACCTCCGGCACTCGGCGGCGACACTCATGCTCGCCGAAGGCGTCCCTCTCGCCGTTATCAGCGAATGGCTCGGCCACGCTGGGATCGCGATCACGGCGCAGCACTACGCGGCCGTGGTGCCGCAGCTTCGACGCGACGCGGCCGATGCGCTCGACCGGGCGCTGCAGGTGAAGGATCAGCCGAAAGACTGAAGTGAGGATCCTCCGACCGTTGGCCCGGTCACTCCTGGCCCGCGGCGACCTCGGTGATGGCAGAGGACGGAACCAATCGTCGCCGGCCGACCTTGACGCTCCGGATGCGTCCCGCCCCGATTTCCGAATACAGGGCCGTCCGGCCGATGCCGAGAGCCTGGGCGGCCTGCTCGATACTCAGCAGCCGATCGGGTTCCCGCTCGCTCGGGCGCCGTTCGGTGGCAATCTCATCTCGCAACGCGGCTACAAGCTCCGTAACGGCCGTCGCGAGCCGGTCGCTCATCGGATTACGCGCGTTC
>PLNK01000038.1 GCA_003142755.1 Chloroflexota bacterium
GCATAGACATTGCACACCTGCGAGAAGGGAGACACCTGGTACCTGGCCACGGTCCGTTCCTCCGGATCGATCGACAGGTCGGCGTTCGCTCTCAGCTGCTGGCTCACCGTCGGATACACGTAGAAGCAGTCGATCGGCGGATCCGTCGCCGGCTGGGTCGGTACGACGGTCGCGCTGGCGTCGGCGTGGATGATCGTGGTGCTGAGATCGCCGGCGCATGGGTTGTCGGCCAGGCCCGGCCTGCAGAGCCAGACCGTGCCGGCGGCATCGGCCCCGGCAGGCGAGGGCGACGCGGCGGCGGTCGACTTTGACGTTGTCGATGGAGTCCACCAGACGGGGCCGGCCGACGTTGCCGGCGCCGCAGATGCGGGCCCCGAGGCGGGCGCCGAGGAACCGCAGGCGGCGGTCGCGACCGCGATGATCAGCAGCAGTGGAGTGGATTTCCGCATCGGCGAATAGTGGCCTGCCGAAAGGCCGCCTGTCCAACCGTCAGATCAGACTCGCTCAGCGCCACGCCACCGAAGCCCTCCGCGGGCCATCCTCAGGAACGCGGCCAGGACTCCGAGCGCCGCCAGGACGACTCCGAAGGTAATCCACGGGGCCGCGTCGTCGAGCTGACCGCCGTTGGCCGCCTGCAAACCCATCAGCCCGAGCCACGTCGTCCCGAACCCGAGCAGCAACCCCGACGCCGCCAGGACCCGATCGTCGCGTCCGGCCAGCCACACGGCGAGCACCACGAACAGCACTCCGGCCATCATGCCCAGAAGCCCGGTCACGACCACGTCGCCGGCTCCTACCGCGAGCCACCCGACCCAGAACGTCAGCACCTTCATCGGGCATACGATGCTCCGGCTCGACCGCCGAGGCAAGCCGCTCTTCGTGGTCCGTCCCAGCCTGGCTCACTCTGCGGCCCTGTTCCTCGACCAGAGGATTCGGGTTTCACCCGCGCGTAGACTGACGCCATGAGTTGGTTCGTCGACTCCCACAAGATGCGGATGCCGTCTCCTGATGAAGTCCTCCCCGGCCGAGCGGACGCGATGCCGCTGCCCGAGGTCCACGCCGTCCTCGGCAGGTCCTTGCGACCGCCGTACCCTGCTGGTTCGGAGGTCGCCGAATTCGGCATGGGTTGCTTCTGGGGGGCCGAGAAGTTGTTCTGGAATACGCCCGGGGTCGTTACTACCGCCGTTGGCTACTCGGGCGGCGAGACGCCCAACCCAACCTACGACGAGGTATGCACCGGCCGGACCGGCCACATCGAGACAGTCCGCGTGGTCTTTGATCCGAAGCAGATCACTTACGGCGATCTGCTCAGGGTCTTCTGGGACGAGCACGACCCGACTCAGGGCATGCGTCAGGGTGGCGACCAGGGCACCCAATACCGCTCCGCGATCCTGACCCACGGCGAGGCACAGCAGCGGGAGGCCGAGGCATCACGTGACGCCTTCCAGGCTCGCCTCAAGGCCGCCGGAATGGGCACTATCACGACCGAAATCCGCCCTGCCCCCGAGTTCTACTTCGCCGAGGCTTACCACCAGGGGTATTTGCAGAAGAATCCGAACGGCTATTGCCCCAACCACGCCACAGGCGTGACTCTGCCGGCCGACTTCTTCAAGTCGGAGGGAGCGGCACAGCGAGTCGCCGACGCGGCCAACGCGATCGAGCAGGCTCGCTGACGTTCCGCACGGACGGCCCTAGATCGTAAGCAGTCGATCGAAGAAGGATCGGTAGTGCTGCAGGGCGATTCGCAGATCTTCAGTGGAGATTGGCTCGCCCTGGACGAGTTGCGGCTCGAGCTTGGCGCGCTTCTGGGCGAATGTCCTGGCCAGTTGCTTCATTACCTCGGCGACCAGAAGGTCGGCCCGCTCGACCGACACTCCGGGTTCGTCGACGAAGTTCGCCTGGATCTCCAGCCACCTCGTCCTGTAGTCGTCGGCGGCGCCGGCGGCGAAGAGCGGAATGCTGCTTCTTCTCGTCAGCCTGCGCTGACCCGGCAGGCCGGTCCGCGGCCGCGGCTTGGGCCGAGGGATAGAGGCGAGTGCGTCGTTCGGGAGTGTAGGAGTCTGGTTCGTCGTTTCCTGGATCATTGGGCTGCCACCGTAACTTCTTCAGCGGCCGGTTCGACTTCGGCCACTGCTGGACTGGGGACCGGTTCCTCGATGAGTTCGGCGAACATGTCGTGGTCGTTGATCACGGCCTGGCGCAGGTCCTCCGTGCTCGCCTCACCCGTTGCGTCGCGGAGCGAGGTCTCGTGGGCCGAGCGGTAGCGCTCGAGGGCGGTCGAGTGGTCGACCGAGACATCGGCGAAGCGCTGCTCGAAGTCGCCGGTCGGGTAGCCGCGAGCTTCCATGACCCGCCCCAGAATCGCTTCGGCATCGTGAATCGCCGCGGACGGATCGTCGACGAAGGTCGCCTTCATGGCCAGCCACTCGGCGGTGAAGCGCTCGCTTTCGTCGGCCTCGAGCGGCTGAATGTCGAAGCCCGCCACGCGTTTCTGGCGGGCCGCCAGCTCGCGTTCCGCGCTGGGGGTGTCGCCCATGACCGCCACGGTGCGATCGTATTCGGACCCGAACTGCTCGTGGAGCCTCTCGCTTCGCGTCTGCGCGTCGCTGCGGAGTCGCCTCGAGTGGGACCACGCGGCCACGATCAAGATCGCCACGACCACGATCGCGCCGACGATCAATGCTGTACTGAGCATGGATTGTGCCTCGTTCGGCGACGTCTGGGCGGTACCAGTCCGGTATCCCGACATTGCCGGATCGCTCACGTTAGGCCGACCCGACCCCCGCCGCGAGGATGAAAACCCGGCTGATTGCGCTAGGCGGTCGGGCGCGGCCGCCGAGCGAACCAGAACCCGAGCCCGATGCCGCCGCCGAGCACCGCCGCCAATGCCACGATCCCGACCACGATGATCAAGATCGGGGGATCGCCAGATCCGCCCGAACCACCCAGCGGGTCGGGCTGCGCAGTCGGCGTCGCAACAGCACTCGAAGCCGAGGGCGTCGCCGAAACAGTCGCCAGAGCCGACGCCGTCGGACCGGTGGCGGTCGGTGACGCCGAGGAGCTGGGCTGGGCAGTAGCGGCCGGAGCCGGCGTCTGGGTGGGTGCAGGCGCGAGGGTGGGCGCAGCCGTAGGTGCGGGAGTAGGAGCGGGAGTAGGAGCGGGAGTAGGAGCGGGAGTAGGAGCGGCAGTGGGCGCGGAATCGGCCCCGGCCGTGGGCGCGGCCGTGGGCGCGGGAGTCGGCGTCGGAATGGGTTGGGCCGTGGGGTTCGGAGCGTCTTCCACGTAGGTTCGGAAGGCGAGGTCCAGGTTCGCATCCCCATTCAAGGGCGGCCAAACAACCGGGCCTTCTTCCAGCGCCTGACCGCCGGCGTAGGTTCCGGTAGACCCGTACGCCACACCCTTCGCAGTCGCGGAGAAGACGATCGCGAAATGACCGCCGGCGAGGAAGAAGACCGGCGTTGGGAACTCGACGTGGTACCAGCCCTGGCTTGACACCGTGACGGACGCACTTGCCAGCGCCGGGCCGATCGGGTAGCCGCCGCCTCTGTAGAGAGACTCGATCGACACCGTGGTCTTGCTCGCGAGAGTCTCAAACAAGTTCAGGTCGACACCGGTCAGGTTGCCGGTCCGGCCGACCGTGACCGTTTGGGCGAAGGTCTTGCCGCCCCAAAACATAGTCGCGGCCACGTTGCTCTGATCCAATGTGCCGACCGCCAGGACCGGCCCCGGCATCAAGCCCAGCACCAGGATGCCGGCAAACAGCGCGAGCGCTCGACGTCTCATGTCCAGCAGTCCTCCCAGACCCGTGGCGGTGGCACCCGATAGATGGTTCGGGCGCGCCATTCGCGGTGGGGACGCTGAAACTGTAGCGACTCCATACTAACTCGCCGGATGCCCCCGAAGGCAACTTCCTTCTCGGCGTCGAGTCATACGCCCCGGGGCGGCCGCGCCGCGACAGGGCGCGTCCAGTGCGGCCACTCGACGATGGGCGAGAAGCCGGTCCGGCGGTAGAGGCCCAGAGCCAGCTCGTTCTGCGCTTCGACACTCAACAACACGCGGCCGGCGCCGTCTTCGACGGCCAGGGCTATGCCTTCGGGCGCGCCGACCATCGCAACGACCTCGTGATCGAGCTCGTCGGCGGTGAGACCCGGGAAGGCGTCGAACTCGAGCGAGGCCTCCATTACGTGCCGGAGCGCGGGCTCGTCGGCCGGGAGAAAGGGCCGGATGTCGGTGCTCATCGACATCAGTATCCGTTTTGGACCACGTGTCTGCGCCACCGAGTGACGTCCAGGCACGTAGCCATCTCCGTTACGCGGAGCGGCCGCCCGGGATCAAGACGATCCGGGCGGCCGGCTGAGGTCGCGAAGCTACGTGGTGGCTACCAGCCGATCGCCACGAGCATGTACTGCGGATTGGCGTGGGAGATGTAGGAGGAGTAGCCGCCTACATCGTCATAGGGGAAGCCGTAGGCCTTGCCGTCGTAGGCGTTGTCGTGCCAGAACTTGGCGTAGTACATCGCCGGCGCGGCCGTGTAGAACGTCGCGGGGTTCGCGAACAGGGCGGTGTTCTTGATCGTGCCGTTTGTGTTGAAGCTGCCTGCGGCCGCTCCCACGTGGCGGAAGATCGCCGCGGAGAGATCCGGGTAGGCGCCCAGGCCGCTGCCATTCGGTCCGGGCTTGGCGATGGTGATGCCGTTGTTGGCCCACATCTGGTCGATGTAGGAGTTGTAGTAGTTCTGGTTCACGCCGCCGGCGTTGAAGCCGCAGCCGCCGCCCGGCTCGGGAATGCGGTACGGCGCCATGACGGTGCCGCAGGGCTTGAACTCGGCCGGCATGGCGGCCACGAAGCGGTTGAACGTGGTCGCGCGGTCTTCAGTGAACGTGGCCAGGTTCTCGCCGACCGTCTGCTCGGTGCCGTCTGCGTTGTGCAGGCGCATGGCGAGCTTGAGGCCGAAGGCGTCGACACGGGTCGTGTTGCCGTTGAACTGCGCGGGGCCGATCGTGAACTCGATGAAGTCCCAGTAGCTCGAATTGTTGGCGGCGTTCGGGGCGACCCCGAGGCCGAAGTACATCCGGCCGGACGAATTGGCCGGCATGTCGAAGGTCGGCGCGTCGGCGATCGAATGGACCTGGCCGTTGAAGCTCCAGAAGACCTGGCTATCGGGGTACTTGCCGTTGGTGCGGTTGAGGAACTTGAACGTCATCACGTTCTTGGCGACCGGGATGTTCGAGGTATCCCAGAAGACGCCACTGGACGGTCCGGATGACGGTGTCACGATAGGGGTCGGGCTTATGGGTGCGGTGGAGGGCGTGGGCGTGGGCGTCAGCACTCCGGTATTGACCGTGAACTCCCAGAGAGAGTAGCCGTAGGCGGTGGTCCGGACGGTGCCGTACATTCGGACGTAGCGCCCGCTGCCGGCCACGGTGAGAGTTTGGATGCCGCCCGTGCCGGTGGTGGTGGAGTAGATCGAGGTCCAGTTCGTGGCGTCGTTCGAGGTCTGGATCTGGAACGACTTGCCGGCTGCGGTCTCCCAGTTGAGGACGACGCGGCAGATCGTCTGGGTCGAACCCAGGTCAACCTGCAGCCACTGCGGATCGCTGAAGGCGCTGGACCAGCGGGTGCCGGTGTTGCCGTCAACTGCGGCGGAGGCCGGGGTGCCTGCGTTCTCGATCGAGGAAGCGGTGGCCGGCTTGTTCAGGGCCGCGTTGTTGGTGCCGCAACCGGCGACGGGCGTCGGCGTCGGCGTCGGGGGCGGCGGCGTCGGAGTGCCGAACGTCCCGAAGACCTGGAACTCCCAAAGCGAGTAGCCGTAGCCGGTCGTGCGGACGGTGCCGTACATCCGGACATAGCGGCCGCTGCCGGCGACGGTGAGGGTCTGGATGCCACCGGTGCCGGTGGTGGTGTTGTAGATCGCGGTCCAGGTGGTCGCGTTGGGCGAAGTCTGGATCTGGAACGCCTTGCCGGCGGCAGTCTCCCAGTTCAGGACGACCTGCGAGATGGTGGCCGTGGCACCGAGGTCGATCTGGATCCACTGGGGATCGCTGAAGGCACTGGACCAGCGGGTGCCGGTGTTGCCGTCAACCGCATTGGCGCACGGCGTGCCGACGTTCTCGACGGATGAACAGCTAACGACCTTGCCCTGCGAGATCAGCGGGTCGGCGGCGCGTGCGACCGGCGCACCCGACGGCAAGATGGTCACGACGGACGCGGCCAGCGCGGCGATCGCGAGCGCGGCCAGACCTCCCGCTACCCTGGAGCGGCGGGGCGGTTTGGCTCGATGCGGGGCGCCGGGTGCGCCCGCCAGGCGGCCGAATACTGCGAAACTCATGGCTCCTCCAAGTTGTCGTGGCATGCGGAGTTGGCCCGCGCGCGCATCTGCGGTGAGGCCTGCTGGGGGTCACCTGGCGTTGGCCGGCGCTGATGGACCCGCCAGATCGTATGCCTGCAGCCGCTCGCCGCCTCTTGGTCAGATGACGTAATTTGTTGTCCGATTCGACAATGCCATCGGGTGAGAGCGCGGTGCGGAGGGCGTTGGGGCCGCATCGGCGCGGTCTGCGGCGTTGGGCGGCGCTCGGCAGCCCGTCGCCGTGCGAGCGCCGCGGCCGTGTTCAGCCAGCACGAGTGGCGAGGCCGGAGAGAGTGGCGCCCAGCGGGGAAGTGGCGCCACCGGCGAGGCCACCTGCCAGATAGCCGCCACGCGACTGATATATGCCACCGACGCTCGTATGCGGCCCAAAACCCGCTACAGCAGTCGTCCGCCGACTATCCGAGACTCCGGGCTGCCGCGCCCGGCGGGTCGGCCGCTACACGACGCCGAGTGGCCGCTCGATGGCTGTGTCTGAGCGGAAGCGGCGATCGACGAGGACCCGGATCACGTAGTCGATCTCGAGGCCGGCACCGTCGAACGACGGCGCGGAACCCGGCGGCACGAGCAGCTGCGCCGCGGCCGCGCCACTCACCAGATCGGCCGGCGACACGGGCACGGACGCGATGATGCCCTCGACTCCGTTGGGGGCGTTGGTGCGGCGGTGCAGCTCGATGCGCGCGCCCTGGCCCTCCGGCGCCGACGGCCAGCTGACAGTGACGGCCACCTCCTGCCCGGGCTGAGCCGGCAGCGGCGACGTCACGCCGATCGTCCCGTCGCCCACGGCCACGGTCGCCAGCAGGCTCGCGCCGCCCTGCTTGCCGACGCCCGCCCGGAGCAGATCGGGGTGCTGGGCCAGCGGCAGGTAGAAGGCCACGAAGTGGTCGGATCCCATGGCGATATCCCAGCGGACCTCGAGGGCCCAGGCAATGATGGACTCGCCGAGATGGGCGGTTGGCGGACCGAGTGGCGGCGCGGGAACGGCGAAAGTCGACTCCCACTTCTCGCCGGGCTGGAAGGTCGTCGGGATCGGCGGCTCGAGAAAGGCGTCCGTGGAGAAGAGCTTGCCGCTCGTCTCCACCCAGCGCTCCGTGTAGGTGACCTCGCCCTTCGAGTTGCGATGCTCCAACTCCCGGCGAACCTCGTCGAGTCTGAGGCCGACCAGGCGGAGATACGCCTTGCGTGCCGAGACGGCCTGGCCGGCCATGAGCCGGATCTTGCCGGTGATCCCATCGCCGACCCGCGCCGGACCGTCGAGGGCGATCTCGCCCGTCACCGCGCCGTCGGTCGGGCGCAGCAGCTCCTCGGCAGCTACGGAGTGGAGCGGGTGGCTGCCCTCGGCACCGGCCAGTCGCGGCCCGTCGATGGCATCGAACGGCGACGGGGACGACCCTGTGTGGCCCCCCAGGATTCCCAGACCGAAGCTGGCTACCATCTCTGAACCTCCCCAGGTCGGATCGACTGCTCGAAAGTCACCTGCTGATCGAATAGTAGACCCGGACAGGGTCTACGCCCGCGACTACGGCGTGGAGCTGCGCCTGCGGGCGCGGGCCGGCCGAGTGAGGCCCCGGACCGGCGACGGCGACGCCGACGCCCACATCGAGGGCCTTCAGCGGCCTATACGCCGAGGCGCTTGCGCAGCTGACGGNNTAGATCTTTGTGGGGGCCGATTTGGCGCCTCCGAATGCCGCTCAGGGCCATCGGCCGAGGTCGTTGACTCGCAATCCCGCCCGGGCTGCCTCTTTCTTTCGGTGTGGCCGAAAAGCTGCGGGATCGAAGTCGGCGATCTGCCGGATTGCGCGCATGACCCACGAAGCGAACGGGGAGGTGGGCAAGTCGGGCCAGGCCCGAAGCCGCTCGCGCGCCGGCGCCGCCGCCGGCCGCTCTACCGCAGCGTCCGC
>PLNK01000125.1 GCA_003142755.1 Chloroflexota bacterium
CACCGCCCAAAACCCAGCCTTCAGGTAGATCTGCGCCATCAGCCACGCCACGGGCGCCAAGGCAAGAAGGTTGACATAGGCCCCGCCGGTCGATCGCAGCAGGCTCCACATGCCCTGGCCGTCCCGGAGCCTGAGAAATACCGCAGTCAGTAGGATGTTCAAGGAGAAGCAGATGAACGCGGCCGCCACCGTCGCCGCGAAATCGATCGCTGGGATCGAGCGCAACGGGATGGCATCAAGGAAGAACGCGCTAACGACGCCGGGAGCGAGGATGCCACAATGATTGGCCACGATCCCATACCAAGGGACCTGACCGCGGATCTCACGAGCTTGCGTGGTGCCGAAAAGTCCGGCCCATGCTGCTGCAGCGGGTCCGCCAAGGCTCATCGCGGCGACCATGGGCGCAAAGGTAACGTCGATCGAACTGCCGCCCGGCATGCGGACAGACAGCGACGAACCGGCGAGAGTCAGGACAACCCAGAAAACGACCCCAGGAAGGACTCCTTCGGGGCTGTCCGCGATTCTTATGCCCGGTTCCAGTGGACGCGAGACACCGGCGACCAACAATAGGCCGCTCGCGCACGCGACAAGGGCGATCACTGCTCCCAGCCGGCGGTTCACCACGACTCCTCGCTCAGCGGCGGCAATCTAGCCGGGCCGGCGCATGCGCGGCTATGGGAGAGTCGTACTCAGAACGTCCTGTAGCTGGCGCCGCCTGCGACGGCCGCAGCGAAGGCTGTGCCGAGAATGGCAAAGATCGACCGGATGCGACAAACCACGTCGATCACCAAGCCCGAGTCAATCGCTCAGGAGACATGAGATTCCACTCCTCAACCTCGGCAACGAACGGTGGGTAGCACTGCCAGCTTGGTTCCAGCCCAAGTGCCCGAATTCTGCTGGGACCCTGCGCGTCCGATCGTTTCCGTCCGGCGACAAGCATGCGGCGAGCACCGGACGTCTCCGACGGTAGGGAGCCTAAAGTACTGGGGTCAATACGGTATGTGGCCTAGAAGCGGCAGGCCTAGATTGACTCCAATGGCGGCGGCTCGAGGCCCAACTGCTCGCGCAGGACCGTCGCGTAGTGCGCGTACTGCTCCGCGGCGGCGGCGTTCGCGCCAGTCCGTCGGTAGAGGCGCAGCAGGCATAGTTCGATCTGTTCAGCGTCGGGATCAGCTTGTAGGGCGAGCTGAGTCACGCGGAGAGCACGGTCGAAGGCGCCCGATTGAGTGTCTGCGTTGATCGTGCGCTCCACCCGATCGAGAAAACTCGCATGTAGGGTGTCCCTGAATGCGGACGCCCAGTCGTCGTACATGAACTCAACCGCGAATCGCCCCGAGTAGGACTCTGCGAGTCTGCCAACCAACTCTGGAGTCGGGTTTCGGCGGATCTCACCAAGAAGCTTCAGGCAGTCGGTGCTTCTGCTTCGTACCAACTCTTGGTCCAGCCAGATCAAGTCTGCTCGGCTCTTCAAGTAACCTGCGCAGGTATCGTCATCACAGTCTGGTTCGAAGACGCGGCGCAAGAAGTACGTCGACTGGTTCAACGAGTTCGTTGCGGCCGAAGGATCCATTTCTGGCCAGAGTGTGTCCAGGACTTGATCTCGCGTGGCGATGAACTGCCGCCTGGTCAAGAGGAAGCACAGCAGCGAGAGAACCTTCTTGCGAATCTCTGTGCCGAGCACCACGCGATCACCCACATGGACCTCCACGCGCCCAAGATCCTCGACGAACGCGATGGGAGCAAGCCGCCTGCATAGAGCCCTACCGGCGTCAGGAAGGCGGAGAGCTTTCTTCTTGCGCAACGAAGTTAGGCGAGCCACGTCTTGAGTTCCTCCGACTACTTCAAGGAGTTCGGCGGCACGCCTCAGGTCTCCGGGGCGGAGCGATTGGGAATCCAGGCGGTTCCTCAGGGCCGACCGCCAGCGCTCTGCGCGTAGCGACGACTCTTCGCGGATGCGGGAGATGGCCTCATCGTCCATGTCAGCGAGACGGCCGATGATCAACTCAGCCTGGATCGACAACAGCCCTAGGTCTCTGTCCTCCATCGAGCAGATATGCGCATTCAGGCGCTCCGTGGTCGAGAGCAGGGCCTGCGTGAGTCGCATGCACTTCCACCACCACCATGCCTCTTGTGCGCTGGCATGTTCCAGACCGGCACTTATGGCTGGGTGTATTTGCGAATCCGACGTGTCCATCGTCGCCCTGATCTGGACATCGAGCGCGTACTTGGAGCTCACAAACCCAGGAACCAAGGCCTCGCCTGAGACTTCGCTCAGTAGCTCACCGGCAAGATCTGGCATACCCTTGACAAGTGAGAGTCGAGCAGACACGAGTCTGCAGTAGGGATCGCCGAGCCGCCGCTCTGACCTGGTGAAGACCCTACCCAAGATACGGTCGCCAAGAGTGGGATCGCCAAACATGGCCTCAAGTTCCGCGGCCTCGGCGAATACGTCCGGGCAGACTGATACATCAATGCACAATCCGGACTGGATGTGAAGTCGAGCCTCCTCCCAGCGACCGACGATTGCCAGTCCCTTCGCGACATTGAGGTGGGCAGCCGATGCGTCTGCGCGCCCACCGGTTGAGGCGAGCAAGGCCAGTGCCTCACCGCCGGCCTCGATGGCGACATTCGGCTCACCAAGGGCCCAGCACGCGTTGGCGAGGTTGAGAAGAGAGACGGCTTGATAGCGTGTGTGACCGCGCTCTCTGTTGAGGCGCAATGTTTGAAGGAGGAGCTCACGGAGGCGCTCAATGCTGCCTCCCTCGGCTGCTTGAAAGGCGGCGTCGGTGGCCGTGGCGATGGCCGCCGACTCACAGTCGCCGCTGTGGGCAAGCAGTTCGGCTGCCTCGACGCGGAGCTGACGGTCGCCGAAGTCCGTACCGACGCTCAGCATGGCCAGTGCGATAGTTCTGACAACGGAATTGTCAGAAGGGCCGCTCCGCAAGTGGGCCTGATGCAGACTCCGCGCTTCTC
>PLNK01000113.1 GCA_003142755.1 Chloroflexota bacterium
CCACGATGTAGGCGCGGGTCAGGTCCGCGAACGCGGTCAGGTCGTCCCAGACGCCCGGTGTGAGGTTCAGCCGGTCGCGGATGGTGGCGTCGTGCGTCGCCTCGCCGACCTTGTACGCGTAATTGGTGCGTTTGCGCAGCGCGGCCATCGCGCTCTCGAACGCGGGCTCGCTCCCAAACGCCCGCTGCGAGTAGGACGAGAGCATGTTCCACGCCATCGCCGGGCTCGCCTTGTAGGCCGCCTGCTCGAAGTCGTTGACGGTCATCGTCGCCGCGGCAGGATCCCGCGACGGGTCGGACGGTACCTTCGCCCGGGCGTTGCCGAAGTCGGCCGCATGCCACGTCCTGCCGCCATCCCCGGAGAGCATCAGCGCATAAGCCCCCGGGGCCGCGAACGTGGTTGCGGCGGCGTGGGTCGCGTCGGTGAAGTCGACCCAGATGAAGCTGGTGTTCTGAGGCATTCCGAAGCCCGGAACTTCGGTCCAGCTGGCACCGAAGTCACTGCTTTCCCGCAGACCGAAGAATGCGTTACCGGTGATTCCGATCGCCGCCCACACCTTGCCGACCAGGGCACCGGGTGGGAAGTTACCCATCGGCGGACCTATGCTCGGGGTCTTGGCCAGGGTCCATGTCTTGCCGCCATCCGACGTTCGGTAGAACCAGACAGCCGGCTGGTCGCTGCTGCCCCAGACGTAGACACCGATCGCAATTGCTCCGTTTGAACTGTCCGAGAAGACCGGCCCGGCCTCGACGCGGACGCCGGAGCCAGATGGGACGGAAGCCAGTTGGGGCAAGTCGGCCAGAGACCATGTCAGGCCCGCGTCTCGACTCACGTACAGAGCCGGGCCCGTCAGTGCGGATGAGTCCGAGTCGGGCGCCGACCAGAGCGTGGTCGCGTCACTGGCCGTGAACTGCGAGCCGAGGCCCGTGGCGTTGCCCGCCATCGACCAGCTCGCGCCGCCGTCGTCGGTCCGCAGAATCGTGCCCACGCCTTTGGTCGTGGTTTCGGGAGTGATGGGCCCCGCGGGAGTGCTCGCCGGAACCGCGCACATGATGAAGCCCTTGCTGGCGTCCACGAACGAGATCGTCGCCGTCTGGCACCCGAAGGCGCCCGACACCGGCGCCGACTGCCAGGACTTGCCGCCATCGGCAGTTCGATCGATGACGAACAGCTGGCCGGCGGGCGTGGGACTGGGCTCCGGGGACCCACCGACGTCCCGGCGGGCGATCGACCAGGCGTGGTCCGGATCGAGGACGAACACTGCCGCCGGCCCGGCCAGACTGCCGCCCGTGAAGTTCACGGCCGGGAACGACCCAGCGCGCCACGTTGCCCCGTTGTCGGTCGAGGTGAGCAGGTATGAGCCCTGGACCGCCCAGATGCCGCCGGTTCGCATCAGCCCGGCCTGGTCGACCTGCGCGTTGAGGGCGGCGGGGAGGTTGAACGTGGGGCCGGGCGAGCCCGTGCCGCCGCCGGGGACGGTGCCCTGATCGGCGCCGAAGCGGCCCTGAAGCAGCACGGCCACGATGACGACCGCCCCCACGAGGGTCGCACCGAGCCGCAGCGTGGCCCACAGCGAGCGTCCCGGCCGTGGCTGCCTCGCCTCGTCGAGCTTCTCTCGTGCCGCCAGCGCCAGCCGCGTGGAATCGTCCGGCTCGAACCGCCGGTAGTAGGACCGCAGCTTCGGCTCCAGATTGGGATCGCTCATCGTCTCTGCTCCTCGGCTCGGTGCTCGGCATCGAGCTCGGCTCGCATGTGCTCCAGCGCGGAATGGAGTCTCGATTTGACCGTGCCTTCGGGCAGACCCGCCTGTATGGCGATCTGCGGGATCGTCATGTCTCGCCCGAATCGAAGGCCCAGGACGACCTGCTCGTCCTCCGTCAGGCGCCCGATCGCACGGTCCAGGTCGTCATGCTCGTGGTCCGCCGAGGCCGCCTCGATCGCGTGCTCGGCCGCCGGCTCCGCCGTCGCGACCGGCTGACGACGCCGGCGGCGGAGTTCGTCCCGGCAGACGTTGAGCACGATCCGCATGAACCAGCGCTGCGGCTGCCCGAGTTCGAAGTGGATGCTCCGGCGGCGATTCCAGGCCCGCAGCAGCGCGTCCTGGACCGCGTCTTCGGCTCCGACCGGGTCGCGCAGCACCGATGAAGCGAGCCGGTGAGCGTCCGGGACGGCGGCCAGCAGCAACTCGGCGACGCGCTCGTCGTCGCGCGGCTGCACGCCGGCCAGCTCGATCATTCGCTCTCCCTCACGACGGTTCTACTCCACATACGACCGAGCATGCCCGAACCGTTCGATCTTCGCTCGGTAGGCGCGGAGACGGCGCGTCGTCGCGCGCCGGGCGCGTCGCGATAGCCGCATTCGGCACGCCGCCCTCGCCTCTTGCCGAATTCCCATCACAACATCATTGGGAGAGGATGGCGCCCCGGGTCCCGGCCCGCGGGTCCGCCCGCGCGCTCGGCTGCGGCCGCGGCGCTATCGCTTCGGCTGGCCTCGCACGAGCCTGGCCGGCTCCAGCGCGGTGCGCTTGCCCCGGTTGGCAATGGCCTTGCCGAGCGCGACGTAGTGGGCGTGGACCTCTATCTCGTCGTTGAGCGGCGTCAGGACGACCTTGCTCGGAGCCACGCCCTGAGCGCGGCCGACGGCGATGCGGATGAGCTGGTCGGTCAGCCACGGGTTCTTGGGCAGACACGGGCCGTGCAGATACGTGGCGAATACGTTGCCGGACCGCGCCCCTTCCAGACCATCGCGGCCGTTGTTGCCGGCTCCGGCGACGACTCGCCCAAACGCCTCGCAGCCGGGCCCGAGTTCGGTAAGGCCAGAGTGGTTCTCGAAGCCGACGACCGTTTCGGTGACCCCGTCAATCGTGACCTCGCAGGCGGCGTGCTGCATGAAGCGCTGCGGGCCGCCGCGCGTCTCGAGGTCGAGGATGCCCGCGCCCAGCATCTCCTCGCCCGCATTCGAGATATAGCGATGACCCAGCAGTTGCAGCCCGGCGCAGACGGCGAAGACGACAACGCCCTCGGCCACCGCCTCGCGCAGCGATGGCGCCTTGAGCGCGAAATCGTCGGCCGCGATCGCCATCTCGACATCCTGGCCGCCGTGGAACAGGACGATGTCGAACTTGCGGAAGTCGGGCGTCTCGCCCTTCTCGACGGCCACGACATCCACGGGGATGCCCCGCCACTGCGCCCGGCGCTGGATGGCGATGAGATTGCCGCCGTCCCCGGCCACGTTGAGGAGTGATGGGTAGAGGTGGGCGATGCGAAGCAGCCTGTGGTCGCTCGAATGGCTCGCTCGGGTCGAATGGACGACCGGAGCCGGAGGCGGCGGCGGAGCCGCGGAGCTCGAGTCGGAAGCTGAGGCGGCGGTCGACGCGGTCGACGCGGCCAAAGCGGCCGACTGAGCGGCCGAGGCGGCCTTGGGCGCCCGGCCGCGCCGCGCCGGCTTCGGCGCGGGCGCGATCAGCGGGAATCGATCGGCCGGATCGGTCTGGTAGTCGGTCGGAAGCGGCCGGACGGCCACCGTCCGTGGCGGGGGCTTGTGCGGAACTTGCGGCCTGACCTTCCTCGGCTCGGTCATACGGCCCAGTACCTCCCCGTCCAGCCGAGTCGCGTCATCTCGTTGCGCAGCTCGATCAGCGGCGTGTAGCCCGACAGGACGATCAGCCTGGCCCCCGGCTTCAGGGGCGAGAGCGCCTCACGCAAGGCGGACGGTCGATCCTCGATCACCTTCAGCTTGCCCTTCGGGACACCCGCGTAGTGGAGCCGGTTGGCCAGCTCGTCGGCCCGGGTTCCCGAGACGACCACCCGCTCGACCTTGGGCGCCATCGATTCGAAGTCGACGTCCCACAGCCAGCCGAAGTCCTCGCCGTCGACCAGCGTGTTCGAGGCGGCGATCAGCAGCTGCTTGGGCTCGCCCTCGGTGGCCAGCGCCCGGAGCGTGGTGTTGTACGAGGTGGGGTTCTTGGCGAAGGCGAGGATGATCGTCCGCTCGTTGGCGTAGATCCTCTCGAGCCGGCCGAACGCCGGCCCCACCGTAGCCAGCGACGCGGCCGCATGTTCGAGCGAGATCCCAAGCCCAACCATTATCGCGATCGCACCGGCGGCGTCGTAGGCGATGTGGACGCCCGACTGCGGTATCTCGAGGTTGATCTTGCTGCCCGGCGTCTGGACGGTCAGCAGCGTTCGATCGAGGCCGGGCACCTCGAGCGACGTCACGGCGACGTCGAGCTTGGGCCGGCTGAAACCGCAGGCCGGGCAGCTGTAGTCGCCCATGTGCGAGAGATACACGTGGCGGTACTTGAGATCCGACTTGCAGCGCGGGCAACGAATCGTGTCCGCGGCGCGCGTGATCTGGTCCGTGGATCGCTTGATGGCGAGGCCGAAGGTCACGCGCCGCCCGACGCGCTTCTCGGCCAGGGTCGCAACCATCGGATCGTCCGCGTTCACGATCAGCGCCGAGTCGGCCGGCAGCGCCGCCGCAACGGACTCGATCGCGTCGGCTACGGCGTAGATCTCGCCGAAGCGGTCCAGCTGGTCGCGGAAGAGGTCCGTGACGAGGAGCGCCCGCGGCAGCGTCTCGGGGGCCACTCTGGGCAGCGCGCCCTCGTCCACCTCGGCGACGAGCACGCCGTCTGGGAGGTGGCCGCGCAGGTTCGCGTGGCTGACGGCGAGGCTCGTGACGCCCTGGATGAGGTTCGCGCCGGCGGAGTTGTGGCTAACTGCGACCCCCTCACCTCGCAAAAGCGCAGCAGCGAATCGAGCAGTCGTGGTCTTGCCGTTGCTGCCCGTGATCGCTACTACCGGCACTCCGGGGATGCGGACCAGCTCATCGAGAATGTGCGGATCCACCTTGCGGGCAACCATGCCCGTGATGGCAGTGCCGCCGCCACGGCCTGCCAGGCGCGTGGCCCACGCGGCGCCCTTGCCGGCGGCCAGCGCCAGGAAGGCACGGACGGAGATGGGCTTCGTCGGCCCGGAGGGACGCCGGCTGATCTGGCTCGTCATGGCCCCGGGAGTGTAACGGGTCCGCGACTCCGCCCGCTCAGGGCGAGTCGCTATATGGAAGGGCCCCGGCCGCGGAGGAGCGGCGGCCGGGGCCGGTGCTTGCGAGCCGATCAGCTGAGGATCGAGCTGATACTGGCGACCAGCTCCGTGGCCTCGAACGGCTTGCGGGTGAATGCCGTGCGGCCGTGGAGGCGTCGCATCTCGCCGGCGGCCTCGGGGTGGCCCGAGACCATCAGGACGGGCAGGTTCTCGTCGCGCAGGCGCAACTCAGCCGCCAGGGCTGCGCCCGAGATGCCGGGCATCTCGTAGTCGGTGACGAGCAGGTCGAGCGGCCCGGCCGCGGCCAGGGCAAGCGCCGTGGCCGCATCGGCGGCCTCGCGAACCGACCAGCCATGTCGCCGTAGAACCGTCGAGACGAAGCGACGCACGAGTGGCTCGTCGTCCACGACCAGCGCGATCGGAGCAGGGCCGGTCCGGGCGAGGCATTCGCCCTCGACAGGCTGGGGGCCGACGGCGAATTGTTTCTGGATCGCGCGTGCCATGCGGGCCATGTCGTCGTTACCTCGACCAGGCGCCTTCCGGCTGCAACACCTGTTTGACATAGATGCGCACAGGAGGACCGAGCCAGATCACTATTCCGGCTTCGGAAGCCTAATTGCCCTGATGGGGACGACGCTAGCGGCCCTTTCTGACTCACCGCTGAAACAAGGAGCCCCTCGCGAACGAGGGGCTCTCATGTGTCGGTGCAGCGACTCTTACGGAGAAGTGGAGGGTGGCGGAGGAGTGGGGGTGCGGGTGGGCGTGGGGGTGCGGGTGGGGGTGGGGGTCGCCGGCGGCGGAGTCGGCAGGGCAGTCCACACAAAAGGCACGTCCTTGTCGCCGGAGGTCTTCTTGGTGCTCGTGCCCGGGACGGTACAGGTCGTCGTGATGTAGTAGCTGCCCACGGGAGCAGTGCTACCCCAGTCGATCCAGGCTCCGCCATCACTGGCTGCCAGAGTGAAGGAGCTTGAGTTGCGCGCGGAACCGGGCGTCCCAGGTTGGGGTGTTCTTGTGAGGAAGCAAACCGAACTCGGGAAGAAGATGATCCGGAACTTGACCGAGGTCCCGACCGAGGCTGGAGGGGCGACGGTGGTGTCGAGGAAAGGAGCCGACGGAGTCGCCGTCGGTACCGGAGTGGGCGAGAGAGTGGGGATCGGGGTAGGCGTCACGCTCGGAATCGGGATCGGCGTCGTGGTCGATCCAGGCGTCGTGGTCGTGCCCGATCCAGGCGGTGGCGTCGTGGTCGATCCAGGCGGTGGCGTCGTGGTCGATCCAGGCGGTGGCGTCGTGGTCGGAACGGAGGTCGGCGCAGCAGGGGGCGCGGTTATCACGGCCGGCTTGGCCGTGGGGCGGCGGGTGGCGCCAGGTGCAAGAGACTCATCTCCAACGAGCACGTCGGAAGGATTGGGCGTTGGATCCGCGGACGGCTCGCCTGGGTTGCCGTTGTCAACGTGGTTGCCGTTCGCTGGGCTGGCCAGGGCGACGTCGGAGCCGCGCGGCGTTGGACTCGAGGCGATGTTGTTCGACCCGGGCGGCAGGATAGCCATCAGCGCGATGCCGAGGAACAGGATGCCGAAGAAGCCGACGAAGAGCCCGACCCCGAGCGCCCGGCGACGCGAACTGGCGCGCTGGCGCGGATTGCCGTATTCATCGAAGTCCGGCCAGGACGAGTCGCGGGCAGTGATCCAATTGGTCAGCGGCCGCAGCGGGATCGAGATCAGCCGGCCGAGACCGAGGACGACCGGCAGGACGACGACCGCAACGGCCGAGCCAACCCATATGGCCACGACCCGTATCGCCAGCGCGACCGAGGCGATGGCCATCAAGAGACGGGTCTCACCGAAGCGACCGGAGGCGCCGGGCGCGCGGCCGCCACTGGCCGGCTGCGGGACTGCTCCGTCGAGCGAAGTGGGATCGAGAGCGGTGGCATCAGGAGGCGCGCCAGCAGGGACCGTGCCCTTCGACCCGCGCGACCCGACGCTGTGGCCAAGGGCCGATCCGGCGGCGAGGGCGGCGGCCCCGATACCGGCTATCGGTCCGAGGATGCGGGCCTTCAAGCTCGGCCGACCGGCGTTCCTGACGAAGCCTTCGTTGGAGAAGAGCGGCGCGGGCGCGGGAGTGACGGCCGAAGCGGCGGCCGCCGCCACCTCGTCGTCCTCATCGTGGTGGGCGCGGATGATGCCGGGCACATCGCGGCCTGGCGGACGGACGTAGCCTTCGACGATGACTGGTGGCTTGGCCGGGGGCCCGGATCTGGCCGGCGCAGGTGGCGTCGCCGG
>PLNK01000096.1:0-23895 GCA_003142755.1 Chloroflexota bacterium
TCGAACAGGGCGTTCTGGAAGCCCGTGGCGAGATGGATCTCGGCGCAGCCCGTGGCCGGGAACTTGTGGAACATGTCGTCCGGCAGGGTGCTCGCGCCGTGCTGGACGGCGCCCGAGAGGCCGTACTCGCGTGCAACGGTCGACAGCTGGGTCAGGACGTTGAAGTCGAGTGCGACTGCCGCCACGCCGCCGCCGGCCAGCGGCGTGCCGCCGTGGCTGGTGCCGGTCTGGACGGAGACCTTCGAGAGGCCGATCGCGCCCTTCGCCCGACCGTCGAGCTCTCGGCGATAACCGTCGAGATAAGCCTTCAGCTCGTCCGGGGTGGAGTTCTTCTTGCCGACTTCGCCGATCTCGCCGCCGACGCTGACGGTCACGCCGTCGACCTCGAGCGAGCGGATGAGGGCGGTCAGCTCGGCCGCGCGCATGTAGTTCTGGTGCTGCTGAGCGTCGAGCGTCTCGGGACCGAGGTCGACGAGCGTCGAGCTGTCGATGTCGATGTTCCGGTAGCCGGCTGCGATGGCATCGCGGCAGGCCTTGCGGATCTCCTCGGTCACCTTCTCGGCATCGGCCGCGTACTTCTTGGCGTTGAACTGGTAGTGGTCGCCCTGGATGAAGACGGGGCCCTTCCAGCCGGCGGCGATAGCGCCGGCGAGAACGCTTGTCGCGTACTCGAACACGCGCTGGAAGGTGTAGGTCTGCTCGGACCGAGCCAGCTCGAAGATGACGGCCGCCGAGTCGTTCTTCTTGGCGGTCTCGAGGATGACTCGGGCCATGTCGAATGTCTGGGCGCGAAGGTTGATGGCCGGAACGGTCATGCCCTCGTACTCGCCGCGGGAGCGGGCCTTGTACAGGTCCTGGATGCTGGCGGACTGGGCGCCCACTGCCTGGCTGGCTTCCCAGACGATCCAGCGAGCGGCCTCGACCGTGGCCTCGTCCTCACTGAAAGTGGCCGTCCAGGCGAGATCGTAGATGCCGCGCGTCCGAAGGCCGTCTTCGTCGACCACGACGAGGCGGTCACCCTCGATCCGCGCGATGCCGTCGAGGGCGGCGAGGAGCTCCTTGATGGAGCCGGCAACCTGGGGCATGCGTTCATCTCCTGAGGATGCCCGGCGTCGGCGCGCGACCTGGAGGTGCACAGGACAGCCGGGGAAAGATCTGCGAATGGCCCGTGAATGGTACACGGGTCGCCTGCGGCCTAACCCTGCCGCTCGTAACTTCCGGCGTCGCCGACCGGACCGCCGCGCTCGGGCCCTTGGGACCCGGTGTCTACTGGCCGCGACGCCGGGACCTTGCCATCGACCGCGTCGCGGACGCGCCGCAGCAACTCATCGGGGGCATATGGCTTCTCGATCAGGTCGACCTCGGCGGGGAGCTCGCCTCGCTGACCGATGATCTCGGTCGAGTAGCCGCTGGCGAACAGGACCGACGATTCGGGGTGGACAGCGCGAGCCACTTCCATCAGCTGCGGGCCGCGCATGTCCGGCAGGATCAGGTCGACGAGCAGCAGCGCGATCGGTCCGGTGTGGCCGCGCAGCAGACCTATGGCGCTCCCGCCGCTGTCGGCCAGCAGCACGCGATAACCGCTCCGGCTCAGGACCTGGAAGGCGACCGCGGCCACCGACGGCTCGTCCTCGACAACGAGGATCGTCTCGGCGCCCACGGCCGAGTCCACGCGGGAATGCGCGGCGACTGGATGGTGGCGGGTTTCGGCGACTTCCGGCAGCAGGATCTCGACGGTCGTACCCATGCCCGGGACCGACCGCAGCGAAACCTCACCGCCCGACTGGACCACGAAACCCTTGACCATCGACAGACCCAGACCGGTCCCCGAACCGACCGGTTTGGTGGTGAAGAATGGGTCGAAGACCTGCGAGTGGAGTTCCGGCGGTATTCCGGCGCCGGTGTCGGCCATCGAGATCGCGACCCAGGCACGGGCGTTGGGGTCGCCCGACGCGTCGCGGAACTTTCGGTCGGTGGAGATGGTGAGGTGGCCGCCCTGGGGCATTGCGTCGCGGGCGTTCGCCGCCAGGTTCAGGATCACCCGCTCGAGCCCGCCCGGATCGACACGAACCATGGCCGATGCAACGCGCGATTGGAGAACGATGGACACATCCTCGCCCAGCATGTGCAGCAGCATCGGGCGAATCGCGCTCACCATGGCGTTGATCTCGACAACTTGTGGCTGCAGAAGGGACCGCCGCGAGTAAGCGAGCAACTCTCGCGTCAGGTCGGCGGCCCGCTTGGCCGCGCCGAGGATCGTTTCGGCCGCCTCGCGCGTATCCGGCTCTTTGGAGCCGCTGGCGATGAGCGCGGCGAAGCCGCCGATGGCGGTGAGGCTGTTGTTGAAGTCGTGAGCCACGCCACCGGCCAGCCGGCCGACGGCCTCCATCTTCTGAGCTTCCCGGAGTTGTTCTTCAACCGCGAGGGCCTGCGTCACGTCGACGGCCTGCAGACCAACCGACGTCGCCTTGCCGCCCCTGTCGCGCAGGACGCCGCCATAAAGCCTGACCGTGGCGATGCGGCCGTCGCGCCGCGTCAGCTCGATGAGATCGTGGCCTATCGGCTGCCCCCGTCGGGCTCGAGCGAACGTCCGCCCTACCGCCCATCGGTCGTTCGCATACATCTCCGTCGGGAGCGGCTTGCCGACGACCTCCGCCTCGGTCCACCCCAGCAACTCCGCAGCGGCCGGGTTCCACAGCTGGGTTTCCCGGGTCAGGCTCATGACCACCGTGGGCAACGGCGAGCTGACCACCAGCCTGGAGAGCATCTCGGCACCACGGCGAGCCTCTTCCCCGGCGGCTCGGATGGCAGTGATGTCTTCGCCCAGGCTGGCCACTCCCGTGACGCAACCGTCGGGCCCACGGCGCGTGACGTGGCTCCAGCGGATCAGCCGCACCTCGCCGGACCTGGTGACTATCGTGCTTTCGCGCCGCTGCTCCATGGTGCGCCGGTCGGCCACGATGTCGCGGAAGTGCTTGCGCCGCTCCTCTCGTCGTTCGGGCGTGGCGAATGTGTCCCACCAGTCCGCCCCGATGACCTCCTCGCGAGTCCACCCGGTGAGCTGGAGCGCGAAGTCGTTTATGAAGTCGATGCGAGCGTCGGGGTCCATGTGGATGCCGATCAGATCGACGCCGTTCAGCAGGTCCCGAACCCGAGCCTCAGCCTCGCCAGCGACATGGAGGGCCTTCTGTCGCGCGGCATAGAACCACCACAGCAACGCCAGCTCAACCGCGTCGAGAAACGCAAACGCAGGAATGATCACGATCCCCGACGGTGGCGAATGCATGTCGAGGTTCCGCAAGACGGCAATCGCTATGCCGGCCGAGCTTCCGACCCAGGCCCCCAGGTACGGGATCCGCATCTTGCTGAGGGGGAGGAACTGCGCCGCCACACCCAGGCCAACGAGCGGAACCGCTACCGCGAATGGCAGGGCCATGAGCGGGGCCATACCCAGCATCGCAGCCTCGGCGTCGAGCAGGCCGACGGCCACGAGGAAGACTTGAGGCCGACGGCTGAGGCCGACCAGGACCGAGACGAAGATGAGAAGGGGCAGCCAGAAGTAGGCGGCTGCCTCTGCCGCGTTTTGAGCGGTTGGATCCTCACCGAAGTAGCCCCAAAGCCCGGCCGCCAGACAGGGTATGCCGAGGACCGTCACCACAATCTGCGGGCGCAGACCTGTGAACGCTACCAGCTGTACCCGGGGCGGGCGCGTCAACTCAAAACCTCGCCGCATGCACCCCCAGGTTGATCGATCGATGGCATGCTACCAACAGCGAGGCCGCGATCTCCTCCCCCAGGTAGCGGAGACGGCGCCGTACGGTTGGGTCGGGGGTGTTGCGCGGCGTCGACGCCGGGGATGCGCGAGTTTGGCCTGTGGGACGCCGACGAGGGCCAGGATCAGACCTTCTCCGACATCGTGGAGTTGGCGTCGCGCTGCCGCTTCGCCGACTGCTCGCATCGGCTCGAACCGGGGTGTGCGGTACAGGCAGCGGTATCGGGGGGGTCGGGTCGACGCAGATCGGCTCAAGAGTTACCGCCGGCTGTCTCACGAACTGGCCGAACAACCCACGCTGACCGAGCGGCGCNNAGCATCCCGGTGACAACCGGGATGCTCCTTGACCCCAGGACTGCGCCACCCCATCCTGGTCTCGATGGGCAACGTCAGAAGGCGGGGCCTGGCGCGAGCTGTAGCGCTCGCCCTGGCGATCTCGTGTACGTCATGCTCGACCGCGGCGGAGCCGGCCCCAGCTTCGCCAGTCGACACAGCCGGGGAGGCATCGATGGCGGGTTTAGTGCTCACGAGTCCGAGCTTCGACGAAGGCGGCGCCATTCCGGTGCGCCACTCGTGCGATGGCGCCAACCTCTCGCCGGCGCTGGCGTGGCAGGGAGCGCCTCAGGGCACGGTCTCATTCGCGCTCATCGTCGACGACCCCGACGCTCGTGGCTTCATCCACTGGGTGGTCTTCGACATCCCGGGCGGCTCCGGCGGCTCGCTGCCGGAGGGTTTGCGTGCGGTCGACGCTGCCTCGCAGGGACGCAACGACTTCGGCAAAGCCGGCTATGGGGGGCCGTGTCCGCCCAGTGGGACCCACCACTACCGCTTCACGCTCTGGGCGCTGAAGTCGAGGCTCGGCCTGAGCGGAACGCCGTCCGCGGCGGAGGTGCGGACGGCGTTGACGACCCGAATCCTGGATCAGACATCGCTCTCCGGGACGTACACGCGGCAGTAGCCGCGGCTGGTGGCTGGCCCCACGCAGTCGCCGCGGCAGATACTCCGGAACACCACTGACGGTGGTACTCAGTGAAACCTCGCCGCCCGACTGCCCCCGATGGAGCTGCATGACGCCGTCGGACCCGGAATCGGGCTCGGAACTGGCCCCCAGGAGCGCAAGGCTAGCGGTCGGGGGCGCGCAAAGGCGACATCTGGCCTGTCGGGCCGCCGGTCGGGCCCGGCTGGGTCCGCGGGTTCCACATACGACCGCTCAAGCTGGTGTTCCGTAGAACCTGTCCGCCCGGCGGCCGGGCCCCGCGACGGGCGTCGAACCGCGCTTCAGCCGGCGGCCAGTTCCTCGGCCTCGATCCGCTCCTTCAGCGACGCGAAGGCTTGATCCGCGGCCTGCTGGATCGGCCCCTGGATCATCGGCTCGAACCCGCCCAGGAGCCCACCGAGAGTCGCGTCGGCGACCCACTTGGCGCTGGTCATCTTGGGTCCCAGCTCAGCCAGGTCGATCGAGCCGGTGCCGTTGATCGGCCCGCCCATGACCATGCCCTCGATCGTGGCCGCGATCCGCGACGGGGCGTTGACGTCGGTCAGCTGGAGGTCCAGCACGACGTTCATGGGCATCATCCCGGCCGGCGGCGAGACGGTCACCCTGTAGTGCCGGTCATCGATCTTCTCGACCTGCGCCTGACCTGTGGAATTCGACGCCGCGGCGCGGTTGGGATTGCTCACGGTGTCCCAGACGCGCTGCCGCGTGGCCGCGATGTCGGTTTGTCCGGACAGATGCATGGTTCCTCCTGAGCGAGGCCGGGCGGATGCAAGGCGGCCGCGGTTCGGGTCATCGTATCCGGTCGGCCGGACGGGCGAGCTGCCAGCGCTTCTTACATCTGCTTTACATAACCCGGGCGGCCACTCCGACGGCGGACGTATGCTCCGCGCATGAAGACCATTCTCGTGGTCGACGACGAGCGCAACATCGTCGAGCTGGTCCGGCTGTACCTGGAGAAGGAGGGCTTCACGGTCGTCGCCGCGGGCGACGGCGAGCAGGCCCTGGTGCAGTACGAGCGCTGCGATCCCGACCTGGTCGTCCTCGATGTGATGCTGCCCAAGTTGGACGGCTTCGAAGTCTGTCGCGAACTGCGCCGCCGCGGTGACGTGCCCATCCTGATGCTGACCGCGAGATCGGAAGACATCGACGCCATCGTCGGCCTCGAGCTTGGCGCGGACGATTACGTGACCAAGCCATTCAACCCGCGAGCGCTGGTGGCCCGCGTCAAGGCCATCCTGCGACGAACCGAAGTCACGGCGAAGGGCGGGCGGCCGATCCAGGTCGGCAACCTCCGCATCGACGGACGCCGGCGCGAGGCTTCGGTCGGCGATCGGCGGCTGGACCTCCGGGCCCGCGAGTTCGATCTGCTGGCCGCGCTGGCACGCGACCCGGGCGTCGTGCTCAGCCGCGACGCGCTGCTGGAGGATGTCTGGGGCACCGACTTCCCCGGCGAAACGCGGACCGTCGACGTCCACGTGGCGGAAGTCCGCAAGAAGCTCGGCGATGACGGCCCGCAGGTCGAGACCATCCGTGGGATCGGCTACCGGCTCATTCCTCCGCCGCGCGGGACCGCCGGCGCAGCCGCCGCGCCTGCCACCGAATAGATCGCCAGCCCGATGCTTCCGCGCAGCCTGACCAAGCGAATCTTCCTGGCCTTCTCGGCCCTCGGCATCGCCATGCTGCTTGCCGTCAGCGCCTCGCTCTTCCTGGTGCTGCGCGAGGCTCATCAGGACGAGCTGAAGCAGTCGCTGGGCAATGTAGTCGTGGTCTTCGAAGTGTCTCTCGTCCGCAACGCGGTGACGGGCCAGGCGGCGTTGGACCAGCGGATCCAGGACTCGACCACGTCCATCGTCGATGCCGGCGGCTTCGTCCTCGCTCAGGGGCCCAAGGGTGTGGTGCGCGAAGTCATAGGCAACCCGTCCTCAACCCCCATGCCGACGCCGCCGACCGGGGTGAAGAACTACATCGACACGCTCACCACGTCGGATGGCAGGCAGTACGTCTTCATCGAGACCATTCCAGGCGCCACCGGCGGCGTCAAGCTTCTCTTCGCGATTCCGGACACGTCAATCCGGCAGGCTTTGAACGACCTCCTCGGGGCGCTGTTGAGGATCGTTCTGGTCCTGCTCATCGTTGGCCTGCCCCTTGCCTGGCTGCTGGCTCGATCCGTTACCGCGCCGATGCGCCGTTTGGCACAGGCGGCGCGCGACTTGCCGACCACCACGACCGACAACCCCTTGCCGGTTGAGGGCCCGACCGAGGTCAAGGTGCTGACCGAGCGCTTCAACGCCATGGCCCACGAGCTGACATCCACTCGCCACGAGGAATCGCAGATGCTGGCCAACCTCCGCCACGACCTGCGCACGCCGCTGACGAGCATCGGCGGGTTCGCCGAGGCGATCGCCGACGGAACGGCTTCGGGCGAGCGCGCGACCGCGGCGGCCCGAACCATCGCGGAAGAGGCGCAACGGCTGGAGCGACTGGTCGGCGAACTCGGCGTTGTCGAACGGCTGCGCGAGGGAGCGGCAGCGTTGCGCCCCGAACTCCTCGACGCGACACGGCTGATCGGGGACGCGGCGGCGCGGTTCGAGGGTCGCTCGACCGCCCAGGGCGTCGCGGTCGAAGTTGCGGGCGCTTCCGGCGGCGAGCCCGACCTGACCTTCACCGGCGATCGGCTGGCGGTCGAGCGGATCCTGCAGAACCTGGTCGAGAACGCCTTGTCCGTCCTTCCTAAAGGCGGCCACGTCTGGCTGCGAGCAGCCCCGCTGACCCTTCCGGGCCGGGCGCCGGGCATCTCGATGAGCGTCACCGACGACGGGCCGGGCTTTCCGCCGGGCACCACCGAGCAGGTCTTCGAACGCTTCTTCCGAGCCGATCCGTCGCGCACCGGCAGTGGCTCCGGGCTGGGTCTGGCGATCGTTCGCGAGATGGCCAGAGCCCACGGCGGCGAGGCCTGGGCCGAAAACATCGCCCCTCACGGTGCCCGCGTCACGGTGATGCTGCCGGTAGTGCCTGTGATGCCGGCCCCAAAGCCCGCGCAGCCGGCGCGCTGAGAGCAGCCGACTGGGGGGCCGACGGGCGCCGCGGCCGCATCCGAGCCACCGAAACTGAATCGGCGGCGGCACCGCTATCCTTGGCGGCGTGAGTAGTTCCCCATCCCCTGCCGGTCCTCCGGCCGAAATCACCCACCTGGTCCGTGAGCGGACCGAAGCTCGTGCTCGCCGTGACTGGCCCCGAGCCGACGCCCTCAAGGCCCAGATCGAGGCCGCCGGCTGGCACGTCGTGGACCACCGCGGCCGCACCAGCGTCAGTCCCGCCGCCGCGTTGAGCGTGGACGTGGACGGCGAGCTGCGATACGGCTCGGCGGCGGCCGTGCCGTCGCTCCTGGACTCGCCCGCGACGGCCACGTGGACCGTGGTCATCGTCGCCTCGGAGCAGCCCCAGCGCGTATCGCGGCTTCTGGAGGCGCTGCGCGCCCATGCCCCCGCCGGAACGCAGGTCGTGGTCGTGGCCAACGACCCGAGCGAGGCTCAGGTCAACGCGCTAGGGCCCGAGGCGCCGGACCGGGCGCCGATCGGCGGCCTGGCGCCCGAGATCATCCGGACGTCGACCCGAATCGGCTATGCCGCGGCTCTGAACATCGGTCTGCGGCGCTGCGCCGGGGAGCTGGTGCTGATCGCCGACACTACGGCCTGGCCCACGGGCGATGCCCTGAGCCCCATGGCGGCCGCGCTGGCCGATCCCGCGGTCGCGGCCGCCGGAGGGTTCGGGCTCGTCTCGGCCGAGTCCGGCCCGCTGCGCCCGAACGCGCTGGTCCGACTCGAGGTCGAAGCCACGGCCGGAGCCACNNAGCCACGGCCGGAGCCACTGCCGGAGCCACGGCCGGAGCCACGGCCCTGGAGGCCGGCTGGCTGGCCTTCCGTCGCTCCGACTACCGGGACCTGGGCCCGCTGGACGAGCACTTCGTCACCCCGTCATGGCTCGACGTGTGGTGGTCGTTGCGGCTCCGGGCGGGCGCCGAGCCCGAAGGCGCCGAATACGTCGAGCCGGTCGAGCCGGCGGCGGGCGGCGAAGTCGAGAACTCCGTGGCACCGGCCCCGGACGAGGCGGCCGTGGAGTTTCCCGCGCCGCGTGGCGCCGTTCGGGTCGAGCTGCCGCTGGAACGCGATGAAGTCGCCTGGCCGCCCGATCGGTCGAGACTCAACCGCCGGAACATGTATCGAGTGCTCGACCGTTTCGGCTGGCGCGAAGACCTGTCCTGAGTCTCCCTCCGGGCCGTCAGCGGACGCGCGGGACAGTCACGACAAGGGCCGGGCTCGCGGCCGCGACATGCGCCGTCGCGTGTTCAGACGGCACTATGCCCTGCGGAAAGTAGTAGCGGTAGCTCGGATCCGCCTGCCACCTGCTCGTGCCGTAGGCAACGATCCCGACGACGACAGCCGCGAGAGCCACGACGCCCACCATCCGGAACGCAATCGCCTGAGCCGGCGACCGGGTGCCGCGTGGCGCCTGCCAGACGGAGGCCAGGGTCTGCACCTGGCCGGGTGGCAGAACGAAGGCCAACCACAGGCCGGCCAGCAACCCGCCCACATGGGCGTAGTTGTCGACGTTGAAGATCCCCGAGAAGCCCAGCACGAGGTTCAGCACGATCAGGAAACCAACCTGCGAGGCGATCGCCCGCGATTGGGCGTCGAGGATGGCGTGGTGCAAGCGAGTCGCGACCAGCACGACGCCGAACAACCCGAAGATCGCGCCAGAGGCTCCGACGGCCACGCCGCCCGGCCCGAAGGCGTAACTCACCGCACTGGCGGCGACACCGCAGGCGGCGTAGAGAGCCAGCATCACCCACGAGCCATACATCCGCTCGACCAGCTGACCGGCATACCACAGCGCGTACATGTTGAAGAGCAAATGAAAGGGGCTCGTCCAATCGTGGACCAGGGTGACCGACAGCAAGCGGTAGTACTCGCCATGAGCCACAGCCGGAGGGAAAAGGGCCAGCTGTCCCTCCAGGGAATTCAGGAGAAGCCCGCCGTGAGCGCCGGCCGCGCCCGACATGGCCGAGAGAGAGGTCACCGCCGTGACCGCGATGATCAGGTAGGTCATGAAGGGCGGTAGCTTGTCGCCGCGGCTTCGGGCGAAGTAGCGATTGGCGGCCCCGGCGTTGCCGGTCTCCTTGTTCAGCCAACCCAAACGCGAGGCGATCTCGGCCCGGTCCTGTCGCGGGGCGCGCTTCTCACACTCGTGATAGGCGGCAACCGCGCCTCGCAAGTCACCCTCGCGAACCCTTGCCGCCGCGACCTGACGCCAGGCCCGGTACGCCGCAGGCGTCTCACCCAGGCTGGTCGCTCGCTCCCAGGCCTCGCGCGCCTCGGTCTCGCGGTCGAGCCTGTAGAGCACGTTGCCGAGGCCGTAGTAGGCGGCCGCCTCGACGTCGCGATCGCCGGTTGCAGTCGCTCGTGAATAGAGAGGCAGGGCCCTGTCCGGCTCGCTCTGCTCCATCAGGTCGTCTGCCTGCGAGATGGCGGCGATGGCCGTGGCTCGGTCCACCGGAGTCTGAGCGTTCGGGTCGAAGTCGGGCGGCAGGCCGACGGCTCCCTCGTTTCGCAGTCCGTTCGTTGCGCGGTCCATAGGTCGGCACTCTACAGGATGCGGGCGCCGGCCAGTGAGGCCCGCAGCCATCCCCGCGGCCATGCCCACCGCCCTTCGCCCCTCACCCGCGGCGCTAGTCCGGAACGGGCTCCCAGCCGGATGCGGACACGGCCTCGTTGAATGCCGCCGCTGGATCGAGACCCGCGTCGAGGGCGCCCGCGAAGACGCCGACCATCCGACCGAACGAGCCGTCGTCGTCGAGTGGAGCCTCGAGCACCGTCGCCTCAGCCGGGACCGGCGGCGGCGGGGACCCGGCCGGCAGCAGCACGATCAGTCGGGCGCCGGCGAAGGCAGCGCCTTCGATCCCCGCCGCAATCGCCAGATCGGAGATGGGATCGGCCAGCACCACGACGCCTGCCCCGGGCAGGAAGCTCAGAGCCAGCCCCAGATCGGCCGCCTCGAGCGCGGGGCGAGCGTCGGCGTCTTCGGGGAGCAGCAGGGCCGCCGGGGCGTCCTCGTCCACTTCCACGTCGTTGCTGGCATCGGCCACGAGAACGGGCGTGGGGCGGGCGGGGTCGCGGAGCAGTGCGGCGTGCCCTATGCCTAGGCGTCCGAGGGACACTACCACCGCATCCCCTGCCCCGTCGTTGCCTACCTTGCCCACCAGCTCGACCTGAGCGCCGCGCCGCCGCGCCGCGGCGGCGACTTCCACAACCAGTCCGCCGGCGCACTTCTCGCCATCCGGCGAATCGGCGTAGGCCGGCAGCCCAACCACGACGATCACTCGGCTTCCTCCTCCGCTTCGCCCGCCTCCGCCTCGGCCGGTATCTCCTCGGTGATCACCTCCAGCTCGCCGAAGCCGGCCGCATCGAGTTCGGCCGCCACGGCGTCCGCGTCGCCGACGGCAACGATGGCCAGCCGATCGGGATGGATGTGGTCCTGCGCGGCCTTCTGAATCGCCTCCGCCGTGACGCCCTCGATCTCGCGGCGGTAGCGCGTCAACTCGTCATCGGGAAGGTCGTGGACGAAGACGCCGGTCAGCGCACCGACCACCGCGCCGGGCGTCTCGAACCGCAACGGGAAGACGCCGACCAGGTAGTCGCGGGCGGCGGCCAGCTCGGCGGCGGTCACTTTGGTCTCGCGGATGCGACGCAACTCGGCCAGCGACTCGGAGATCGATGGCACGGTGGCCGCGGTCTGCACTGCGGTCCGCACCGAGAACGGGCCCGCGGCTCGACGCATGTCGAAGCCGGCACCGATGCCGTAGGTGTAGCCCTTGTCCTCGCGCAGGTTCATCTGAAGACGCGAGTTGAACAGGCCGCCCAGGATCGCCGCCATGACCTGGACCGCATAGAAGTCGGGCACTCGACGGGCGAGCCCGACGTGGCCGACCCGCAGCTCGGTCTGGACCGAGCCGGGTCGATGATAGAAGCGGACGATCGGGCGATCGACCGCCGACACGGCTCGGGGCGCCGTGGTGGCCGCTTCGGCTCCCGTGCCGGCGGACGACCCCACCATGCCAAACGAACCGAGCGCCGCCTCGACCAGGTGCGGCACGTTGAGCCCGCTCAGGTCGCCACCGACGATGACCGCGGTCTGGCGCGGATCGAGCACGGTCCGGTGCACTCCCCGCAGGACTTCGGGCGTCAGCCGCGGAACCGTCTCCTCGTCACCCGCCGCGGGCCTGGCGTAGGGCGAGTCGGCGGTGTAGAGCGTAGCGGCGAAGGCTCGCTCGACGCGCCGGCGCGGATCGGCCCTGACCTGGAGCAGGTCGTTCAGCCGCTCATCCCGCAGCCGCGCCACATCCGACTCGGGGAAAGTTGGCCGCTCCGCCAGCTCGGCCAGCAACTCCAGCGCCGCTCCGAGACGGCTCGCGGCAACGTCGACAGACACGGTGAATGCGTCCCAGCCGGCGTCGACGTGAAGCGTCGCGCCCAGCCGCTCCCCGGCCTCGATCAGCTCCACTCCCGGATAGCGCTGGGTGCCCTCGGTCATTGCCCGCGCGGCCAGCACCGTGGCTCCCGCGACCTCGGCGAGCTCGTCGCTGGCTCCACGCCGCACGACCAGGTTCGCCGCCACGATTGGCCGGCCCGGCAGATTCACAGCCAGAACCTGCAGACCGGAGGGCAGGACCGTCCGCTCGAACTGCGGGAACTCGTAGGTTCGCGGCCGCCCTGGCGACGGACGCGCCGAGAGGATCTGCTCGAGCGTCATGCGGCCGTCTCCTCGTCGGTCGTGCCGGTCGCCGTCTCCGTCAACGGGAGATACGTCAGCACGACCCGGTTGTCCGGCCGGAGCACCTCCGCGGCCGCCGCCTGTATGTCTGCCGCGGTGACCGCGAGATAGCGGTCGAGCTGGCGGTTGATCATGTCGGGATCGTCGAGCAGGGTGGCGAACATGGACAGCCGATCCGCCCGCTCGTCGACTCGCTGGAGCGCCTCGAGCTCGTAGGTCTCGATAAGGGCCCTGGCCCGTGAGAGCTCGTCAGCGGTGACGGGCTCGCGCGCGAGCCGCTCCAACTCCTCCTCGAAGCCTCGCTCGAGAGCCGCCAGATCGGCGCCGGGGCGGGCGGTCGCCTGGCCCGCCAGCAGCGACGCACCGCCGACCAGGCCCAGCGAGAAGAATGCGACATCCTGGGCGATCTGCTCCCCGCGCACGAGCCGCCGATACAGTCGACTGCCCTTGCCGCCGGCGAGTATCTGGGCGGCCACTTCCAGCGCGTCGAACCGCGGGTCGCCCAGCATCGGCGCCCGGAAGCCGAAGAAGAGGCGCGCCAGCGGCACTCGATCCTCGACCACCTCGCGCGACTCCGCGCCAAGGACGGGCGGCAGGCTCACGTCGCCGAGCGGCGGGATGGCCGGGTTGGCCGGGATCTGGCCGAAGTAGCGCTCGACCCATGCCCGCGCCTGCGCCGGCTCGACGTCGCCGACTATCGAGAGGACCGCGTTGTTCGGCGCGTAGTAGGTCCGGAAGAACGCTGCCACGTCCTCGAGTGACGCGGCGTCGAGGTCCTCCATGGACCCGATCGTGGGGTGGTGGTAGGGGTGATCCGGCGGGAACAAATGCTCCCCCAGTTTGTGGAACCACGTCCCGTAGGGTCGGTTGTCGTACGAGGAACGCTTCTCGTTCTTGACGACGTCGCGCTGGTTGTCCAGGTTCTCCTGGTTGAGGGCGTCGAGAAGCGTGGCCATTCGGTCCGCCTCGAGCCACAGCGCGAGCTCGAGCTGGTGGCTCGGGACCGTCTCGAAGTAGTTGGTTCGGTCGAAGAAGGTGGTGCCGTTCAGGGTGCCGCCGGCGGCCTGGACGAGCGCCATGTGCTCAGCCTTCCCGACGTGGCCCGAGCCCTGGAACATGACGTGCTCGAAAAGGTGGGCGAAGCCGGTCTTGCCCGGAACCTCGTGCTTGGAGCCGACGTTGTACCAGATGCACACCGCCACCACGGGCGCCAGGTGATCTTCCGAGATGATGAGCCGCAGGCCGTTGGCCAGTCGCTCGTCGGTGAACCTGACGCTTGGGGCAGTCATTCGATCCAGCTCCTCCATCGGCGCGCCGCTTCGTTCGCGGCGGTCTCGCGAGTGCTGGCATTGTACGGGCCGCGGCCGGGCGGGGGGCCGGAGCGTCCGCCGTAGCTCGGATGGAGACGACTCGGTACGCGGCGCGTGAGGCGCGGACTAACCCCAGATTCTGGCGTTCACCTGCTCGGTTGCCGCGTAGTTCTGGTAGGCGGCGTCGAGAACCTTCTGGATCTGCCGCAGAACCGTGGCCAGATCGCTGGCCGAACGTTCCCATTGCGCCTCGAGGGCGCGATGGCGCTCGGCCGCCTCGCCCGTCCATGTCCCGACAAGCGGATTGAGGTAGGTCTTCAGCTCGTCGAGCCGAAGGCTCATCTGG
The DNA here is from genome assembly GCA_003142755.1 of Chloroflexota bacterium. GTDB lineage: Bacteria > Chloroflexota > Limnocylindria > Limnocylindrales > CSP1-4 > Fen-1039. The sequence goes on from PLNK01000096.1 coordinate 14,253, forward strand.
TCGGCGACGGCTCCACAGTCGGCGGCCACCGTCGAGACCGCAGCGAAAGTGCCCACGATGCGGCCATCGGTGTTCATGTGTGCGAGGCCCCCTTCTCGCTTTGGCGGAGTTCCTCGGCAATCAGATCGAGGGCCGAGCTCAGCCTGTTGGCATCATCGAGCCAGCGCTTCTTCAACAGCTGGAAGCTCGATGCCGTCTGATCCTGCCACGTGCCCTCAAGTGGGACGAGGCGATTCATCAGCTGCGCCAGCTGACCGCTGATCTGGCACTTCACGTCCGATACGTGCGTCGCCGCCGCCTGCATGGTCGGCAATTCTGTACGGAAACTGCCCCCCGAACCCTCGGCGCTCATCCCTCACCCCATCGGCGTCGGCGTCCAGGCCGCGGACCAACCCCTCGGTGTCGCCAACAAATTCGATCCTAGCAGGTGGGCGTCCTTGTGCGCGCACCACTTGACGCGCCGGGTTGGCCGGCGCGGCGACACACCGGGCAGGAACCAGGATTCCGAACGCGTCGCCCTTTGAATTCCGGGACGCACCATGTTAGATTCCTATCTAACATGTGTTAGCGAGACGACCACAGATGGCCTCCACACGGAACCCCGGCAGCGCCCCGATCAGACCTGGTGGACTCGTCCGCCCAGGCTTGACGACCGCGCAGTTGCCTGCAGTGGACATGGATCCCCGGACCGGTTTCGACTTCTTGACGAGCGCCTGCCTCGAATGCGGCGAACTCGCAGACCTCCTGCCCGAGGACCGACGCTGGCTCGAGGAATCGCGGGCCGCCCTCGCGACCGAGATGGGCTCCGAGACGTTCGTTCGAACGTGCACGGGTTTCGTGGCTGAACTCGGCCGAATGCTGATTGGGCGTCCGGAGATTCGGACCGCCCGCGATGTCGTCGACGCCATCGACACGATGACCGATGACGAGTTGCTCGAAATGATGGTCGGCGAGCTCCTGGATGATTCCGACCTGGGCGGGCTGACCCGCCGCGCCATCGACGGCGACGCCGATGCCTACCGTGAGCTCGAGGCCCGGCTCGACTCGAACAAAGGCCACCCGGTTCTGACCAGGCCCGCGGCCGAGCTCGCGCCCCTTGCCCGGTCGGTCGTCCATTTCTGGCTGCCCCGCTATGAAGCGGTCGAAGCCCGCATCAACCGCATGCTCGACCGAGACATTGCGGCCCGTCGCCAGGACGACATGGCCCGCGATCCGATCGGCTTCGTGGAGCAGACTACCAACGGCATCCGTTTCGTACCTGAGCCGCGCATCCGCCGCATCGTCATGGCCCCCAGCTACTTCGGGCGTCCGTACAACTCGCTGACCAGAGTCGGCGACGTGCAGCTCATCTGCTATCCCATCGCGGATTCGGCCCTCGGCGCCGCGGACCGACTCGATCCCCCGGCCGCGACCGTGCGTCTGTACCGCGCCCTTGGCGACGACAGCCGCTTGCGAATACTGCGGCTCCTGGCCGAGCGCGACCGGTATCTGACCGAGCTTGCAAACGAGCTGGGGCTCAGCAAGCCGACCGTCAGCCATCACATGGCCCAGCTTCGCAGCGCAGGGCTCGTGACGGTTTCGAAGCAGGGCAACCTGACCTACTACACCCTTCGCCGCGACCGTGCCGACGAGGCCGGCCCCGAACTGGGCGCCTACCTGGCGCACTGAGCCAAATGTACAAGCCAACCCACCCAAGCGGCGCCGCACCGCGCGCAACGACCCCTGCTCCAACTGCGCCTGGCGCTCATCGTCGGCCGCGGGGGGCGGCATGACCGGGCGACTGGCCCGCTACCTGCACAGCTTCACGGGGTTCGGCCGCGACGCACGACTCTTCCTTCTAACCACCATCGTCTACGGCGCGGCCGTAAGCCTGTACTGGATCGACTTCAACCTCTACCTCAAGTCGATCGGGGTCGACAATTCCACGCTCGGCTGGATGCTGGCTCTGTCGATGCTGGCAGGCGTCGTGGTTGCGCTTCCGGCGAGCGCACTCTCGGATCGATTCGGGCGGCGTTCGGTCATGGCCGCCGGAATGGCTCTGGTGGCGGCTGCGCTGTTCGCGTTTCTGCCGGGAAATCGGGCCCTGCTGGTCGTGGGCGTGATGGCCTTTGGCGCGGGCTCGCAGATCGTGTCGGTGGTGCAGATACCGTTCATCGCCGAGCACACCCTGCCGGAGCAGCGGAATACGTACTTCTCCGTCTGGTCGGCCTTCGGCTTCCTGACCTCACTCATCTCGGCCGTGGTTGGCGCCCAGGTGGCGACCGCCCTCGCGGGCCAGTTGGGACTCACGTCCGAGGCCGCCCCGTACCAGATACTCCTGGCGGGCGTTGCCGTGCTGGGCGTGGTTGCGCTGGGAACCGTCTACCTGCTGACCAACGACCGGCCGGCCGCCAACCGCGTGCGACATCCCGCCCGGAGCCGATTCGGCCTGGTGATCCTCGACCGGCGCCTCTTCTTTCGGCTCCTGCTGCCGGGCTTCCTGACCTCGCTCGGGGCGGGTCAGCTCATTCCGTTTCTCAACGTCTTCATGCAGACCAAGTTCAACCTCGACCTGCCGGTCGTGAATCTCATATTCGCCGTGACCAGCCTGGGTACCGCCTTCGCCATCCTGGCGCAGCCCGCACTGGCCAGCCGGTTAGGCCGGATCGGCTCGATCGTGCTCGTTCAGGGGGCCAGCATCCCGTTCCTGTTGGTGCTGGGATTCTCGCCGGTGCTGTGGACGGTCGTGATGGCCCTGACCGTGCGCAACTCATTGATGAATGCCGGCAGCCCCATCTTCGATGCCTTCGCGATGGCGCGGGTCTCGGCCGCCGAGCGCGCCACTCTCGCCGCCGGAATGACGATGCTGTGGTCGCTCGGCTGGATGTTCGCGATGCCCTACTACAGCCTTCTCCAGGCCACGCTCGGCTTCACGGTCGGCTACACCGTGGACTTCATCACGATCATCGTCCTGTACACGATCGCGACGTCGCTGCTCTGGACATGGTTCCGGGATAGCGATCGAGTTGCCGCGGCGGAGGCAGCCGACGTGGAGCCGATGGTTCTGCCTGTTGCGACCGAGGCACCCGCTCTGCTGGACCACGCGTGACCTACGGTCACGGGGCGAGCGGCCCGCCTCAATGCCGCTCGCCGGCGTGGATCAGGGTGTGGCGGTTGCCGTTGGCACGTCGCTCCGCTGCGGCATGGCGCTCGGTGAGGACGTGTCGGTTGGCCCGGGCGTCGCGACGGGGTTCGGCGACGCGCCGATGATCTGGTTGAGGACCGCGGAGATGGTCTCGTAGTCGTAGCTGGCGAGTGGAGGGCCGCCATCGATGATGACCGCCGGCACGCCCAGCACGCCCGACGGCAACTGCGACTGTTCTGTCGCGATGTCGGCGTCATGGGTGCCGCCGTCTACGCACGAGTTGAACGTGGTCAGGTCCGGGATCCCGGCCGCCGCCCCGATGACCTTCAACCGATCCTTTGTGAACGCGCCCGAGCCCTCCGAGCCCTGGTTGGCGAAGAGCCAGTCGTGATACGGCCAGAACCTGCCCTGGTCGGCCGCGCACATGGCTGCGTTCGCGGCATCGAGAGACTCCGTTCCGCCCGTGAACTGATCGATGACCACGTAGTCGTGGAAGACGATCTTGGCCTTGCCGGTCGCGACGTAGTTCGCCACGAGCACTGGCTGGACGTCAGTGGTGAAGTTCTTGCATAGCGGGCACTGGAAGTCTTCGTAGACGTCGATCGTGTGCGGCGCGTTGGCGTTCCCGAGCGTCCTCCCGCTGGCCGGGATCGACGGCGGGATCGTGGCGGAGGGCGCTATGGGGTTCGTCGACACTTGACCGAGGATCTGCGCGGAGACCACCACAAAAGGAACCGGTACAGCACCGCTCTTGAGGATGCCCGCCAGGTTCCTGGCCTCAGACTCGTTCGAGGCGCCCGCAATCACCCCAGCCCCATCCTGGATCGCGGACTGTAGGTAAGGCACGGAAAGCACCTTGCCGTCCAGAACGATCGCGAAGTACTCGTTGACGTGGGCCGAGGACCACGAGGCCAGGACCGCGGCGCCCTGTGCGTCGAACAGGAAGGCCACTTCCCAGGACCCTGTCGTACCCAGCTGTGCCGCCACGCCGTCGGGATCGAGCCGACTTCCGTCGAGCAGCACGGGCAACGACGGGTCGATCGGATCGCCGATGGCCGGAAGCGGAGTCACCGCCCCGACGTTGCCGGCAATTCCGTACGTTTCCGGCGGTAGAGGTACGAACTCCAGCTTCCCTGCCTGTCCGACCACGGCGGTGACGGCCGCGATATCCGTCGTGCCCATAACCGTCACGGTGAACTTGTCCGGCAACGCCGGGTTGATGCTGGAGTCGTCCATCCCCGCGGCCGACAGACGCTTTGCGATGATCGTGCGGGTGGCTTCCATGTCCGCATCGCTGACCTGCTGGCCCGCGGCCGGTTGCAGCTGGTATTCGATCCCCACGCCGTAGGTGCTCTTGCTCCCCGAGCCTCCACCACGACCGAGGTTGACGCCCACGGCCACCGTGACGACCGCCACTACCAGGACCAGCGGCGCCAGCCCGGCGAAGCCGATCCTCGAGCGGATAACCGTCCGCCTGGGCTTGCCGGCGGCGGCTTCATACCAGTCGCCCGCGGGCGGCGGCGGGACCAACGGCTCGATGCTGGACATGTGCTTGCGAACCCCCTCCAGGACTTCGGCGTCGGACGCCGTCTCGACGTTCAACTCGTTCTCGTTCATCGCCAGATCTCCGGGTTGCGGCGCAGCGTCTTGCAGGCCCGCGCCACGAGTGACCGCACGCCCGAGGCCGACAGCCCCAGGATTTCGGCGATCGATTCATCATCGAGATCGCGCTGATAGCGCAGGATCAGGACCTCGCGTTGCCGATCGGGCAGCTCCCGCGCGAAACGATCGAACCAGAGCCAGAACTCGGTCCGGCCCGTGTCGGCCGAGTCGGACGGCTCACGATCGGGGGCGAGACCACCCAGCGGCAGCCATGAGATCAGCCGGCGGCGGCGGACCCTGTCGATCACCAGGCGGCGGGTGATCAGCAGCAGCCACGGCAGTGCCTGACCGGTTGGACCGTGGCCCGAGCACCACGCGGCGTAGGCCCGATGGAACGCCTCGCCGGTCACGTCCTCGGCATCTTCGACGCGACGCAGCATCAGCAGCGCGTAGCGGAAGACGTCGCGGTAGCGCTGGCGGTACAGCGCCTCGAACGCCTCGCCCATGCCGTCGACTGCGCGAGCGTCCCTCACCCGCTCGAGCATCTGGTCAGTCCCTCTCTCGACGTCCACCAACTCCACCATGCTCGAATTGACGAAGCAGCATCGCGCTGCGTCCCGCCTCGGTCAGGAAATCACACGATCGACGGCCGGAGCACCGGATCGACGCGCGCCCGGACGGCCAGCTCCGGTCTCGCGGTCGCTGCTTGCTTGAGGAGCTCCACGGCGGCATCCGCGGCGCCGCCCGAAGTCGCCAGCGCCGCCCGGGCGTAGGCCACGAACGGGTCGCGCGCCGCGAAGCCCGGCAGCGTCTCGAGCGCGGCGCGCGCCTCCGCGACCCGGCCGAGTTGCGCGTAGCAGGTAATCAGCTCGCCGCGTGGCCGGGCACCGTTCGGGCGAGCAACGGCCGACTCGATCAGATGCGGCAGCGCGGCGGCGGCGTCGCCGCCCATCCGCATCACCAGGCCCAACGTCTGGTGGAACTCAGGATGCTTCGGCGCGCCCGAGAGAGCACGCCGGGCCTCGTCGAGGGCCTCGTCGAAGCGGCCGAGATCGCACAGGACCAGAGCCCGCAACTCGTGTGTGGCGGGGTCGCCCGGTTGGGAGCGAAGCAGCTGATCGACCCGGCCGAGGGCCTCGTCCATCTGGCCGAGCATGTAGATGTAGACGGCGTCGAGATTCTGGAGGACGCGCTGGATCGGTGGGCTCTGAGGTGAACCCAGTGCCTCGACAATCAGCTGGCGGGCCTCGACGGGTCGGCCGGCCGTGGCAAGGGCGCTCGCCTGGTGGATGGCGTTGGTGGCGCGGGGTAGCGCCAGGAGGGCCTCGAGATCGGCATTCGCTTCGGCATCTCGACCCAGCCCGAGCCTCACCAGGTGGCGACCGCGCAGGGCATGGCCCATTCCCGGATCGCGCAGGAGCACCTGGTTGTAGCCCCATTCGGCGTCGGCGTACCGGGTCATGAGCCGCAGAGCATCGGCGGCGAGAACGATCGCCCCGATGTCCGACGGTCTGTCGGCCATCGCCAGCCGGGTCGCGTCGAACGCTTCCTGGTAGCGGCCCTCGGCCATCAGATTGGCAGGCGAGTGGGCCATGCTCTTGCCCACCATCAGGTCCGATAGCGCACCCATCCGGATCGTGCTGAACACGGCCACGAAGCCGACGATGAAGGCCCAGTCGTACAGGCCGACAACGACCAAACCGACGAGGATGGCACCGACGATGACCAGACCGACACCTCGGCCGACCTGCTCGGCCGGGCGACCAAGGACGATCGAGGTGAGCTCGCTGAGGATCGCTCCGCCATCGACGCCGGGGAACGGCAGCAGGTTGATGAGGCTCCAGCCGAGGTTGACCCACAGCAGATCCTGAGCGATCGAACTCGCGCCGAAGCCCGGGGCGGCGAGAGCGGCCAGGCCCACCATCGCGCCGACAAGCAGTCCCATGGCCGGACCGGCGGCCGCTATCAGGATGTGCTGGCGGGGCGGGACTCGCAGACCCGTGGTCATGCCGCCGCCGCCGTACAGCCGGATCGCTGGCTTGACGCCGAAGAAATCGAACATGGCCGCGTGCCCCAGCTCGTGGAGCAGCACCGAACCGGTGACGACGGCCAGCCACTCGGGCAGCTCCTCCGGCGCCCGCCACAGCGCGCCGAGGACCACCATGATGACCACGAAGTCCGCCCCGATCGCGATCGGAACGCCCAGGAGTTTGAACCTCAGCGCCACGGAACGGCACCCCGTGGCCTGCCTGGATCGGGCACCCACTCACCCAGCGAACGGACCTCCGCCAGTCGTGAGCGCAGATCCGGGTCCAGGGCCTCGGCCGCCGCGACCGCCGTCTCGATCGCGGTCAGGCACAGGATGCCTTCGGCGGTGGCCGCGAGCCTGATATCGGCGGCGTCGCGAACCGCGCCGGACTTTGGAGCGGGCGTATTGACCACGAGCCGAACGGTGCCGCCGGCGATGAGCTCGAGGATCGGCGTCTGGCCGGTGCCGGGCCTCTCACCGACCTTCGCCACCACCTGGGCCGCGTAGCCCAGCTTGGCCAGCTCGGCGGCCGTGCCGGAGGTCGCGGCAAATCGGTATCCGGCGCGGGCCAGGGCGTGGGCCACGCGCGGCAGGGCGTGATGGTCGCGGTCGGCGACGGAGATCAGGGCCAGCGCGCCGTCCGCGCCGGGTCGCGGCGGGATCAGCGCGGCACCCTGCATCGCTTTGGCAAGAGCCACGCGAGGGTCGGTGTGGATGCCGATGACCTCGCCCGTGGACTGCATGCCCGGGCCGACGCTCGGGTCCACGCCGCGCAGCTTGGCCGTCGAGAAGGCCGGCGCCTTAACCGCGACGAGAGGCGGCGGCGCCAGCAGCCCGTTCCCCCACCCCATCTCGCGCAGCGTCTCTCCCAGCGCGATCCGGACCGCCAGCTTGACCATCGGCACGCCCGTGACCTTGCTCATGAACGGCACGGTTCGGCTGGCCCGCGGGTTCACCTCGATGAGATAGACGCCGTCTTCGCGGACGATGAACTGGGCGTTGACCAGGCCGTGGACGTCCAGCGCCCGCACGATCCGGTCCATCGCGGCCACGATCAGCTCCTGGTCCGAGACCGAGACGGTTTGCGGTGGGAACATGCCGACCGAGTCGCCCGAATGCACGCCGGCGCGCTCGATGTGCTCCAGCAGACCCGGGATCAGGACCGTTTCGCCGTCGGCTATGGCGTCCACATCGACCTCGACGCCTTCGAGATAGCGGTCGATCCGTACCGGCCGATCCGGGTCGACGACGGTCGCGCGCGCCAGCTGGTTCACGAGGTCTGACGGCGAGTAGCTGAAGTCGATGGCCAGGCCGCCGATGACGAACGACGGTCGAACGATGACCGGGTAGCCGATCCGCTCGGCCAGCACCAGCGCCTCTTCGATCGATCGGGCCATGCCGCCTTCGGGCTGCGGGATGCCAACGGCCTCGACGAGATTGGCGAAGCGGATGCGATCCTCGGCCTGGTCGATGGTCTCGAGGTTTGCGCCGAGCAGCGGGATGCCGGCCGCGGCCAGATGCTCGGCCAGGTTGAGCGGTGTCTGGCCGCCGAACTGGACGAACGCTCCCATCAGCGGCCGCCCATTGGGCGACTCGGCCTCGACGACGCTCCGGACCGACTCGGGGTCCAGCGGCTCGAAGTAGAGGCGCGAGCTGGCGTCGAAGTCGGTCGAGACGGTCTCCGGGTTCGAGTTGATCATGACCGCCTGCCAGCCCCGTTCGCGCAGCTCGGAGGCGGCGTGGACCGCGCAGTAGTCGAACTCGATCCCCTGCCCTATCCGCACCGGCCCCGAGCCGATGACCAGCGCCGCGGGCCGCTCGACCGGGGGCAGTTCGGGCTCGGAGCCAGAGGCCGCGTACGTGGCGTAGAAGTACGGCGTCTCGGCGGCGAACTCCGCGGCGCACGTGTCCACCATCGCGTAACCGGGCACCAGGCCCAGCTCCATCCGCGCCAGGCGGATCGCCTCGGCCTCGACCCCCGACATCTGCGCCAGCTCGCGATCCCCGAAACCGGCCCGCTTCACGGTCGCCAGGAGAGTGGCCGCCTCATCGTCCCGTGGCTCCGCAATGCGCGGCCCCATCCTGCGCACCTCGCGCTCCAGCGCGATCATCCGCTCGAACTCCCACAGGAACCACGCCGAGATCCCCGTGGCGCCACGGATCGTTTCCGCCGGCATGCCCCGGCGCAGCAAGGCCAGGATCCGCCACAGCCGCGAGTCGGATGGGGCGAGGAACCGCTTCAGCACGATCGGGTACGCGGCGCGTTCGGCGTGGGCCTTCGCCTCGCACACCAGGCCGCCGGAGTCGATCGGCACGAATTCGGGCTCCGCCGGCGCAGGCTCGATCAGGTAGTCGAGCGTGGCCGTCCAGGCGGCGTTCTCGGCCAGGAAGCCGGCACCCGCCTGTTCGAGCGCACGCAGCGCCTTGTTCAGCGCCGACCCAAAGGTTCGGTCGATAGCCATGACCTCGCCGGTCGCCTTCATCTGGCTGCCCAGCGTTCGATCAGCCGTCGGAAACTTGTCGAACGGGAAGCGCGGCAGCTTGACGACCACGTAGTCCAGCGCCGGCTCGAAGGCCGCGACCGTGGTCCCGGTCACGACGTTGGGGATCTCGGCCAGCCGCCGGCCCGCGGCGATCTGGGCCGCGACGCGCGCGATCGGATAGCCGGTCGCCTTGCTTGCCAGCGCGGAGGAGCGGCTGACCCGCGGGTTGACCTCGATGACCGCGTAGTCGGTGTAGTCGGGCGAGAGCGCGAACTGGACGTTGCAGCCGCCCTCCACGCCGAGCGCCCGGATGATCGCCAGCGCCGCGGAACGGAGACGCTGGTGGACCGGGTCCGGCAGTGTCTGGACCGGCGCAACCACGATCGAGTCGCCGGTATGGACGCC
>PLNK01000096.1:23922-33527 GCA_003142755.1 Chloroflexota bacterium
CCTCGGTCTCGACGATGCCGCCGCCGGTTCCGCCCATCGTGAAAGCCGGCCGGATGATCGCCGGCAGGCCGATCTTCGCGAGTGCCGCGTGGGCCGCGGCGTCGCGCTCCGCCTCCGTCTCGCCCTCGACGATGTGGCTGGGCGCATAGGGCTGGCCGATCCGGTCGAGCAGGTCGCGGAACAGCTCTCGATCCTCGGCCATCTCGATCGCCTCGAGCGGCGTGCCGATCAGCCGGACGTTGTACTTCTCGAGGACTCCGGCCTTGGCCAGGGCCACGGCCAGGTTGAGCCCGGTCTGGCCGCCCAGGCCCGCCAGGAGACCCTCCGGCCGCTCTTTGGCGATGACCTGCTCGATGGCCTCGACGGTGAGAGGCTCCAGGTATACGGCGTCGGCCACCTCCGCGTCGGTCATGATCGTGGCCGGGTTGGAGTTGACCAGGATGGTTCTCACGCCCTCGGCCCGGAGTGCCCGACACGCCTGCGTCCCGGCGTAGTCGAACTCGGCCGCCTGCCCGATGACCACGGGTCCCGAGCCTATGATCAGCGCGCTCTTGGGCTTCAGGCGTTCAGCGCGGGGCGCCGGGTTGGCGGGCACTGGCATGCCGGGCGTGCGCGTGGCGGGCTCGGGCAACGGCGGCTGCCTCACACAAAAAAGCCACCGGCCTCAGGGGCGCGGTGGTTCTGGTTGCGGGTATTCATCGACTCCTCCCCGGCCTCTCTGGACCGCGAGTCAAAGCCGCGGCACGCCGCCTCTTTGACTTTCGCCGGCCTCTCTGGACCGGCCCAAAGGTTGCGCGAAGAGTAGCACGAAGGACTCTCTCGGGAGCAATACGGGTGTCCACCCCGTACTCAAGTGCCTGCCAAGGACAGGTCATGGAGCCGGGCCCTGCGGATCCCGTCCGTCCGGAAGTCGGCAACGCATTTCACGGCGGAGCCGAAGTGACTTGACGGGTACCTCAACCCGCCAACCCCTTGTGCGCTTCTACGAGATACTCCCTCGCCTCAAAGACCAGACCGGCACCGCTTTCGAGTCGGCGTTGAAGGGTCAACAAGGCATGTGAGTGGGTTCCTACGGAGAAGCCCGGCACGAGCCAAGGAACGGCCTTCAGGTAGTAGACGATCGCGCCGACATCGGTGAAACACAGTCGCCCAGACCAGTCCTGGGCGTTGACGATGGTCAGACCCGCGGCCTTCAATCGGGCTACATGTTCCTCCAGTGTGTCGTCCGGCCACGGGGGTCTGGCATCGAACGCCACCAGCAGGTCATGCGCCCACAGCCCATGGATCTGCTCGGTCAGAAACACCCCGCCGAGTGCGAGTATCCGGGCTACTTCGTCGGCATTGAAGCTGGCATGTCGATTCAGGACGAGGTCGAACTCGCCATCGGGAAAAGGCAATGGACCCGTTTCCGTAAGGACGACATCGAGCACCTGTACCCCAAGTGGCGACAGGCGTTCCGTGGCCAATTTGAGGTTCGGCGGGTAGTGTTCGGTCGCCACCACTCTCTTGGGCCAATCTGCCTGCAGGTCCATGAGCCGTTCGCCCCCGCCGGTATCGAGGTCAATCACGGACGAAGACTGGCGCAGAAGTTCAGCCGCCTTTGAAGAGTAGGACCAGGGAACCTGATCATGGATCATCCGGCCATCCAGGTATGAGAAATCCCATCCTTCAAACGGCTGTTGCTCTTCTCGTTTCCAGGTTTCCAGAGTCTCGTCTGGATTCAACGAGTCGTCCTCCCCGCGCGGTGCATGCGATCCTCCAACCACGCCCCGCATGGCTTGCCAGGCCGCCGACTATCGATTTGAGTGCACCTAGGGACCAGCAACTTGAACTGCCTCGCCATCGCCGGGCCATGGCGGTCTCCGAAAAGCGCTTTGCGGAACTGCTGCATGCGCTTGGGCGACGAGACTCGTGAGGCTTCACAATCAAGATGGCGGGCATCATCCCTTTGACGGGAGCATCCCGCACGTCCGCTGGAGCCGGTGTTAGCCGGCGTTATGGTTCTCTCTGACTTTCTCTATCCTCTGCGCTCAAGTTCGTCGGATGTCGGTTTCTGGAAGAACGCAATCCATGGCTTCATCATATCCACAGGAATATGGAAACTTGCCTGCGGAAGCTGCGAGTTCCTTGCCGCAAGCCGTCGCATCAACTCATCTTCCGGGACATCTAGAAAGTGCACTTCACTACTGGCTCCAAGCTGCTTTGCTCGCAACCGGAAATCTTCGCGTTCCTCTCGTGCCCAGAAACCGAAGTCGAGAATCACATTCGTTCCCAATACAAGCGCCCTACTTGCAATGTCCCAAAGCATGGTCTCGATCAGGGTATGTCTTACGTCATGTTCTGCTTCTTCTGCATCTTGACCAAAGAGGCGCACTTGCCATTCATCGGGTGTCAGCCGAAGCGCTGATTGCTCACTCTCAAGCTCTTGTGCAAGCGTTGTCTTTCCTGAACAAGGCAATCCAACCATCAAATGAAGAGTTGCCACGCCTATTACTCCTGAAGTTCGCCTCCAAGCCGCCTAAAGTGATCCGCATCAGCTGCGCGGCGTAGCCGCGCCTGCTGGATGCGGTGGTTCGGTGAGTGGCATCCAGTATTCAACGTCCGGCACCGGAAGAAACGCTTCCCGCTCGTCGAGGCGGAGATCCCGCCAACCACCGCGGTCATACAACAGCGCCGCAGCGGCAAGAGCCCCAAGAGCAGCGTCGCGTTCGTGTTCCGAGCCAAGTGGGCTCACAAAGGCGATCTGGTCACCAAGTTCTGCGAGCCCGACGGCGGTTGGGAGGCGACAAGGCGAGGCGATACCCATCAACCACAGCAGCGCTTTGGGATGCGACTCCGTAATGCGGACTCCGGGAACGGCGTCGTGCAGCATATGCGCTGTGAGCAGACCTTGAACGAGACACGCGCCGCGAAGCGAGTTCACGTGCTGGACGGTTCCACCAGCGGTAGCGCACCCGAGAACCCGGATGCTCCGGCGAACGAGCACGTCGGCGACCCGATCGCCGGTTGTGCTCCAGTACAGCGGGCTGTCGATTCCGACTGCCGAGAGTATCGAGGCTACGGGAACCGCGGCGAGCACTTGTTCAACGGCGTGGGATGCGCCGCGAGCGACCCCTGTTGCTCGCACCGCGATGCGGGCTTCCGAAGAGGCCTCTGCGACGCACCAGCCGAACTGTCCTGATCCGCCCGGATCGAAACCCGCGACCCACACGTCTGCCTCCGCTTCTTCCATCTCGCCTAACGACGCAGGTCAGGCGCGCTGTCAAGCGTCGCCTGAACCTGATGGTTCGCATCCTTTCTTGAACACTAGTCTCATCAGGCGTGTCTCCAGGTCTAGTTGTTTCCTGTCAAGACCACCATAGGCGGCTACGAGACGGAATCCTGTGGCTTCCAGAATGTTCTTCAGTTCATGCGGTGAGTACAGTCGCCAATGGGTCTCTCTTGTCACAGTCTTCCCGGCATCTTCACGGCAAACTGTTCCATCCATCCGGCTCGTCAGAACGTTGAATGTGCGTTCTTCAACCACTTTCACTCCACCAAGTAACTTCTCATCACGGGGTGTGAAATGGCGGAGGAGGTAGTCGCGGTTCAGTAGTTCCATGAAGAAGTGACCGCCAGGCCTTAGGGACGAATGAACCTTCCTGATGACCGCACGATCCTCATCGTCACTGAAATAGCCGAAACTCATCCACATGATGATTACAGCATCATAGTCCGACCCAAAAGGCACTCGGCGAACATCGCCCATAATGAACTGCGGGGCCACGCGCGCCTCTTTCGCCCTCTGTTCCGCGATACTTACGTATTCAGGTCTGAACTCGACTCCGACGGCTTCAATCCCGCGCCGAGCCAACTCTATGGAATGTCGCCCGGTTCCCGAAAAGAGGTCAAGAACTCGGTTCCCCGGCTGTAGTGACAGTTCCTCAACCAGGAAATCCACATCAGACCGGGTGCGGTCTTCAGGAAGGTTGCCAAAGCCAGTCCTTTGTCGGAAGTCATCGTATAGTGACTCGAACCATTCCATCGTTGCTATTCCAATTGCGAACGCCGCCATTCAGCCGGAGCCCGTCTTCGGGTGATCGGCTGGAATGGTCTGTTAGGCTGGCCATTCCGTTAACGAAAGCCCGTTCCCATCGGGATCGAGGAACCAAGCCACTAGCGCTCCCGACGGCGACTCCCATATTCCTGATTGGTCTTGTGACAGGCGTTCATAGCGCTCGAACCGAACACCTTTGCGAACTAAGGCGTCGATATGCGAACGAATGTCTCCAACCTTCCAACCTAAGGTAGTGTGTTTGGCGGGCGTGTGCTCTTGGACTTTCTGAATTCGCAACATCGTCCCGTTGGCATCGAAGGCTAAGGCGAACGGACTGTCCTCGATCAGAGAAAGCCCGAGTACCTCCTCATAAAACTTCTTCGCCGCCTCTGGATTCTTTGTCGCGGCGAAACAGACTATATCTGCGCTGTTCAGCATTTGAGTCTCCTTCTCCTTCGTAAGCCCAACTCGGCTCATGCCATCGCAAAGCGTCAAGGCTCCGAAGCTGCCGCGACCGCCGCCAGCAACTCCCGCGGAGCGAAGACCGGAAGGGTCGCATTCGCGAATCCGGCGCGGTCGCGGGTGACGATCGCCGACATACCCCCGGCCGAGGCGGCTTCGTGAAACACCGCGTCCTCGAAGTCCGCGAAATCGAGCGCGAGCGCGCGGGTGAGCACGTCGCGATCGACAGTTGCGACATCGAACAAGCCCAGCAGATCTCGCACCTGAGCCTGCGCGCGCCTGGACCCGAAAGACTTCGCCGCGATGTAGAACACCGTCGTGGCTGTGGCAGCGCAAATCGACCCTTCGAGGTTCCCGTTGTCCACGAGCGAGAAGAGCCGTGCGGAGGCGTGTACGTGGGGCTCCCTCTCCAGGAGGACGTCGAGGACGACGTTGGTGTCGAACAGCACCTTCACCGGCACTTCTCTTCGAGGTGCCGGCGGTAGTCCTCTTCCGTTGCCGTCGCGCCCTTGAGCGAGCCGATGAGCGAGCGGACCCGCGGCGTGATTTCCGGACCGGAGACATCCTCACCGGCATCGATGAGTGCGAAATAGTCCGCGACGAGCCGTGAAACGGACTTGCCCGACTTGCTGGAATAGCGCTTCGCGTTGCGGATGAGTCCGTCATCGAGGCGCAGAGTCAGTTTGGTGTTCACGGGCGATCCTTGTGCCGTACAGATGCCACGGCAATTGTACGTCTGGAGAGAGCGCGAGTAAACCGACGGACCCCAGATTCTCGGTAAGCTCCGCATTCGGCCGCCCTCGGCCAGGCCGAGCTCAGCTTCTTCGATCGCCGCGAGGAGGAAGGGGTCCATGGTCGCTGGCCTCAGATCACCCTGGTCATGAAGTAGCTGTTCGGATCGGGCTTGTAATCGGCAAACGGCTGGCAGACGACGAAGCCGAACTTCTCGTAGAGGGCCCGCGCGGCGGCAAAGAACTCGCCGGAGCCGGTTTCGAGGCTCAGGCGCAAGTACCCGCGACTCCCTGCTTCGTGGAGGATGTGGCGGAGCATCGCCGAGGCGACTCCCCTGCCCCGGCAGGCGGCCGCCGTTCGCATGGACTTGATCTCGGCGTGAGTCGGGTCGAGTTCCTTCAGCGCACCGCAACCGACGAGCAGATCGCCGTCCCACACGGTCCAGAAAGTGATCTCGGGCTTCCGGAGCGCATCCAGGTCCAGGGCGTGCTTGCTCTCCGGGGGCGACACCGCCCGCATGTCCTCGAGATGCTCCTCGAGAAACGCCGCGACCTCAGGGCCACGGAGATCGTCGAGACGGATCAGCACCTGGCGGAAACCTCCGGGTGGAGCGAAACGGGCCGCGCCGCGGGCGGTGAGACCACACCGCGGTTGGTCATCGAGGCCGCGCCAGGGAGTCTACTTGATGGCTCCGATCTTCTCGGACAGCTCTTTCGCCTTCGCTGCATCAACCACCAACGCGGCTGAGATACCGACCCACTTTGCGAATTCGGCCAGGTGCTTCTGTTCCAAGGCGTCGAACGCCAACCCGTTCATATGCCACTTGGTTTGTCGCTCGAGGAACACTTTGGCAGCCGGGCCCAGATACTCCACCGACACCGCCAGAGCCTTTTCGGAGAGGGCGCTCACGGGATCGTCCTACTTCTCGGCCGAGTCGGGCTTAGCCGACTCGGGCTGGACATCCGCCGCCATCATGATCTTCAGACTCGCGACCATTCTTCCGAAGGAACTCGCCAATTCTCCGATCTCGT
This sequence comes from Chloroflexota bacterium, assembly GCA_003142755.1. Classification (GTDB taxonomy): domain Bacteria; phylum Chloroflexota; class Limnocylindria; order Limnocylindrales; family CSP1-4; genus Fen-1039. The sequence goes on from PLNK01000096.1 coordinate 30,184, forward strand.
CCTTGCGATGCACGTCGACACTTACGTCGGTGTCACCCATGCTGATCTCTTCGGCAACCTTGTTGAGCTTCTTGATGTCACGAATGATCGTCAGCGAGAACAACCCGATGATCACTCCGGCAATCAAGATGGCGAACGCCATCACGAAGTAGATCGTGTTGCCGATGAAATTCTCACGGGCGACGATCGTGTCGGCCAGGATGTCCGCCCCGACGATGAGCGTTGTCGTTCCTGAGGTTCCCTGAATGGGCGCGTATCCGGACAGGAACGTGCCCCACTCATCCGTGTAGAGACTTTCGGAGACCTGCACGCCCTGACTAGCCTGGAACAATCGCGGCTCAGGGTGCTGGTAGACCTCGCCGATCAGCGCCGGGCTGTCCTGCGCGTCATCCACGAGGAACACAACCTTGTCGCCCTCGATCTGCATGATGTAGAAGTTGGCGACATTCGGGCTGATCGAACGCATCTTCTGCAGCTTGGCCTGCACGGCAACGTAGGCCGGCGTCTGATCATCTCCGGGCTTGAACTGCTCGATCTGAGCTATCTCCTGGGCCGTGAATTGGGTCGAGGTAATGCCGATGATCTGGGCCAGATCGTCGTGCGCGCCCTGGAGGAGTGCCTGTTTCGCTTGATCGAACGTATAGAGGTAGGTTCCTCCGGCGATCACGACGATTAGGGCAACGAAGCTGACGATCAGCTTCGTTTGCAGGCTGTTGACGATTCTTGACACGGAGTGCTCCCTTTGCCTCCAGCCCGACTCCGGGCCTGGCTGGAATGGCTTGCTGTGAAGCGGCGGTGCGATCAAGTGGCCCGGGCGGTGGGCAATCCCTTCTCGCACCTGGCCCACGACACATCAGGGGGCCAGGCCTCCGGATCTGGGATCTGCTCGGACGTTGAGTGGAGACCCAACCCGTTGGGCATCGGAGCAACTGCTCTGCTCTTGAGGGTCATGCCACCCATGGCCGCCTCGAAACGCCGCCATCGGGGAGTTGGGCAAGCCACTGGGCTAACGGCGGTCGCAACGACCGGACTGACTCAGTACTTCTCCCAGTGAAGGACCTCGACGAGCGGCTTCTTGTCCACGACGGGGACCCGCGCCGCAACGCCGATCGGGACCAGGGCCATGAGGCGCTTCGACGCCGGAACGCCCAGCAGGTCCTTGAGCTTGTCCTCACGCTGTAGAGCGTCGCCCTCCACCCAGCACGCACCGAACCCGAGGGCGACGCTGGCGAGGAGCATGTTCTCGATCGCCGCCGCTCCGTCCTCCACCCACCAGCGCGACGACGAGTCCATGACGACCGCCACCACCGCGCCGGCCTTCGCTATCCAGTCCCCCACGATGGCCAGACTCTCGAGAACCGGCCTATTGGTCACGACGACGAATTCCCACGGCTGCCGGTTCGAGCCCGAGGCCGCGAGCCGGCCGCAGTCCACGATGGTCTGCAGGTCCGCACGCGGAACCCCTTCGCCCGTGAACTGACGAATGCTCCTTCGATCTCGGATTGCGTCGAGGGTATCCAATTCAGCTGCTCTCCCGACCCTCAGGTCTCCAGAAGGTATGCCAAGAGATACAAAGCCACGGACCGCCGATGTGGGCGGGACGCGTCGTCCGCAGTCCGGGCCGTCTCCGCTAGCCTCTGTTCTCGGCCGCCCGGAACTCGACGATCCGGCGGATCAGGTCCCGTGGCAATGGCTGGCCGAGGGGGAACTGCACCGAGCCCCGCCCTTGCTTGTAGGGTTTGAGCTCTTCCTTGAAGGCCTCGATCCCGGTTGGGATCGGGTAGAAGCCGATGTGTTTCGGATAGCCCGCGAAATGGACCAAATGGCGCCCGTTCAGATCGAACGTGGGCATCGCGTAGCTGATCGTCTCCGTCGCGCCTGGCGCCGCGGCCCGAACGATGGAGCGCACTTCCTGCAGGACCTGCTGAGTCTCTGGCGGGAATCCCGCGATGTAGTCGTCGATCGTGTCGGCAGCCGATCTGGTTCCCATGTCGTGCACCTGCCTCTCAGTCCTGGCCGCTAGCTATGCGGCCGCGGCATGCCGGCCTGCCTCCACGTTTTCGCCTGATCATACGAGCCGTCAGACGGCGATTCCACCGAAGACCGCGCACGCCACGCGATCGTTCACGCGTCACGGCCGGCCGCCGATCACACTGAGTGGGGCGGGCCGGCCGGCGGTCGATGCAACGCGCTGGCCGCCTCGGACGTAGTAGGAATGATGGAAGGATCGACGGCGGGAATGGCGATCCCCGGTGAAGTTCACGACCTGGACTCGCTGGATCTCCTGTTTCGACGGTGCCAGCCGGCGCTGGTGCGGCGACTGACTCTGGTCGTCGGCGACCCGGACGAGGCCGAAGACATCGCCCAACAGGCTTTCGTCAAGGCCACGGAACGCTGGTCCTCGCTTTCGGCCGACCGACTTCCGGCCTGGCTGGCCGTCGTGGGCCTGCGGCTGGCGATCGATGAACGCCGGCGGCGCAGGCGGTGGGGATTCCTGCCGCTCCAAGAAGCCGACGCCACGTGGGCCCTCCAGGCCGACCCCGACCTGTGGCGCGCCCTGTCCACGCTCGATAGACGGACGCGAGCCGCGCTCGTCCTGACGGTGCTCGATGGCTACACCCACGCCGAGGTCGCGACCGCCCTCGACGTGCCGCGTGGAACCGTCAGCAGCTGGTTGAGCCGGGCTCGCAGCAGACTGCAGCCTCTCCTCGAGGAGTCGCCCGATGACCGATGACTTCGATCGCCGGCTCCGGCGCCGGCTGGCGCTGCTGGCGGATGCTGTGCCGATTCCGGAGTTCGAGCGAAGGCTCCCGGCCCAGCGGCCGCGGCCTGGCCGCGTGGTCTGGCAGGGGATGCCCCTGGGCGCATTGGCGATGCTCGCCGTCGTGCTGATGGTAGTGGTGGCGCTCGGGTTCCCGATCCACTCCGCCGGTCCCCAGCCACCCGCCGGCTCGGCCGCCACGGAGTCACCGATTGCCGGCTCGACGACGTCCGCGGCGCCATCGCTCGTATCGACGGCCGTCGCGTCGCCCAGCGCCGCGCCCTCCCTCGTCGTGACGCCGAGCCCGGTCCCGCCGCACTACCTGGCCGCGGGGCGGCTCGGCTTCAACGGCCTGATGGTCTGGAACCAGACCGACTCCGGGATCGATGTCTCACACGACGCCGGGCGGACATGGTCCCAGGTCGGGCTGGCCGACGTGCAGGCCGCGTCGATCCTGGCCATCTCCGGCGCCCCCGGCCGAGCCCTCTGGATCGCCGCGAAAGACGGCATGGGAGTCCGTCTCTTCCGACGGCCGGACGCGGGTGGCAGCTGGTCCAGCACGCTGCTCGTACCCTCGTGGCCA
>PLNK01000047.1 GCA_003142755.1 Chloroflexota bacterium
TGATCGGCGAATCGGGACACTAGAAGGTGGGTTTGCGGCGCTTTCCCGGCAGCATCGCGTCGAGGCGGGCCTGGGCGCGGCGAGTGAGGGCGTTCTCTTCGCCCAGAGTGCGCCGGTAGCCGTCGACAACGGTGCGGGCCTGGTTGCGGGCGGCGATCTTCTTGCCCATCTCCAGGAGTGCGCCGGCATCGCGGCCGACCGCCTCGAGCGTGTCGGGGTCTTCGGGGCCGGGCTGCCTGCGCATGACGGCCAGGGTCTGGCCGTAGGCCGCATGGGCGGCGGCGGGATCTCCGAGCTTGAGGGCGATGTCCCCCAGGTGACCATGCATGTCCGCCACCGACCGGCCGCGCTTGCCCTGGACTCTCGCGTAGCCGTCGAGCGTGGTCTGGTACGCCACGCGGGCCGCCTCGAGTTGGCCGAGCCGCTCCAGGGTCAAGCCCAGGCCGTTGCCGAGGGTCAGGGTCCGCAGGTCGTCGGCGCCGATGGCGTCGGCGCTGGCGGCATACAGCCGCCCAAGCGGACCGGCCACGCGCTCCGAGATGCTTCGGGCCTGCTCTTCGTCGCCCACGTCGTCGAGCGCCTCGGCCAGCCAGACGAGGCTGTCGAGCGTGCGCTCGTCCTTGGACCCGTGGATCTGCTCGTGAGTCTCGACGAGCCGATTCCAGGAGTGCCGGGCCGCTTCCAGCTCGCCGACCTTGCGCAACTCCCAGGCCAGGCCGCGCAGCGCGTCGAGGGTCTCCTCGGCTTCAGCGCCCAGGCGCCGGTCCTGCGTCTCGTACAGCCTCGCGTAGGCTCGGCGCGCATCGGCGTGGGCTTCCATCTTGCTCAGGACGCGAGTCAGGCCCTGGAGCGTCCAGACGGTGTCCGGCTCGTCGGGGCCGAGGGTCCGGCTGCGGGCTTCGGCGAGCTCGCTGAAACGGGCCGCGGCGCCGGTCATGTCCCCCAGCTGCTCCATGTTCCAGGCCAGGTCTCCGAGCGCCCATAGCGTTGCCGCATGGTCGGGGCCGAGCACCTTCTGGCGGCGGTCGAGCAGCTGCAGGTCCAGGTCGTGGGCGCGCTTGTGGTCGCCGCCCCGACCGACGGCGTCGGCCAGACCTGCCAGCGCGTCGAGCGTGGCGACGTCCTCCGGTCCATTGAGCCGGGTCAGCTTGTCGAACAGAGTCCGGTATGCGGTCGCGGCCGCCTTGGCTTCGCCCAATCGGAGCAACAACCGGCTGTGCTGCGTCATCGCCCCGATCGTCTCGGGGGCATCGGCGCCGTAGGCAGAGATCGTCGCCGCCATTGCCTGGTCCGAGAGCGAGCGGCCCGAGGCCCTGTCGCCCGTTCCGACGAGCGCGCGAGCCAGCCCGAACATCGCGTCGATGGTGTCGGGGTGGGTTGGCCCGAGGACTCGGCGGCTGCGGTCGACCCGCTCGGCCAGCACTTCGCAGGCCCTCGGGAATTCCTCCATGGCGATCAGCACGCCGCCCAGGTTGCTCATGGTCCGCAGAGTCAGCAAGTCTTCGGGGCCGAAGACTCGGCGCTGAGTCTCGAGGAGCTGCTCGAGGATCGCCCGGGCCGCGGCGTTGTCGCCAAGGGTCCGATGCGTGAGGCCAAGGTTGTGGAGGACGGCCAGGGTGGAAGGGTCGTCGGCACCCAGCGCGTTGCGGCGGCCGTTGTAGACGCGCTCGTACATCGGTCGGGCGGTTTGCGGCTCGTCCATGTACGACAGGGCGACTGCCAGGCCGTGCACGGCCGACAGGGTGTCGAGGTTGCGCGGGCCGAGGACGCGATCGGAGCGTTCCATGAGGACCGTATAGGCGTCCCGAGCGACGAGGTACTCCTCGAGCTCGATGGCGATCGCGGCCAGGCGGGCCTCGACCTCCATGGTGGTCGGATGGTCGGGCCCGAGGAGCTTTCGACGCGCTTCCAGAACCTGCCGGCAGACGGCCCGCTGGGACCTGGGGTCTTCGATTCCTTCGAGCAGGACGCTGAGATCCTGTAGCGCGGCCAGGCCGGCAATTGCTCGAGCCGGGCTGCCGGCTGACGCGCGATCCATCGACAGAGCGGTATCTCCTGTGAGCCCCTGTGCCGCCAATGATGCCAGGTTCGGGCTGCGGCGGTCCGATTTCGGGTGGCCGCGGGTACGATAGGCGCTGGGTCGGCTACGGCCCGGCGGCTCAGAGGAGTCTGCGGTGAGGTCGATCGACGTCGAAGTGCGGAACCGGTCGGGCCTGCACGCTCGCCCGGCGGCCGCGTTCGTCCGGGCCGCGTCCGCGTTCGCCTCGACGATCCGGGTGAAGAACGTGACCCTGGCGCGACCGGCGACCAACGCGAAGAGCATCGTCGGAGTCATGGCGACGGGCGCCGAGCGTGGGCATCTCCTGCGGGTCACTGCCGATGGCATCGACGAGGACCGGGCTGTCGAGGCGCTGCGCGAGCTGCTCGCCCGACTCGACGAGCCGGTCCGCGACTAGCCATGGCCCGCCTTCTGGGCACTCCCGCAGCCCCGGGCATTGCCGTTGGGCCGGCGTGGCGATATCGGCCGCGTGGCGCCTCCGGGGTGCCGGTCGTGGCCGTTGGTTCTCGTGGCGAAGCCGAGCTTCGCATCCGCAGAGCGGCCGACGCCGCCGCCGCGCAACTGCAAGTCCTGGCCGCACAGCTACGCGCGGCTGACCGCCCGGGCGACGCCGAGATCCTCGAGGCCCAGGCCCTGATGGCGATCGACCCGGCCATCGTCGACGTAGCCGTCCGGCTGGCCCGAGGCGGCATGGCTCCAGTTGAAGCGGTTCTGGCGGCGGCCGAGACGTCCGCCCAGGTCCTCGCCGAGCTGGACGACCCGTTGCTGGCCGCCCGAGCCGGCGACGTCCGAGATGTGGCGGTGCGGGTGGCCCGGGCAATGAGCGGCGCCCAACTGGAGCTGCCGGACAAGCCGTCCATCGTGGTCGCCGAGGATCTGCCGCCATCGCTGCTGGCGGAGATTCCCGCGGGCCTGCTGCTCGGCCTGGCATTGTCGAGTGGCACACCCACCGCCCACGTCGCCATCCTGGCTCGGAGCCTGGGCATTCCGGCCGTCGTGGCGGTGCCGGACCTGCTGGACTCGGTGCGGGGCGCCGCCGTAGTCGCCATCGACGGCGAGAACGGCCATGTCGAGGTGAACCCTGCCCCGGCCGATCTACAGGCGCTGGCCGACAGGCAGGCCGTCCGAGGGGCCCACGCACGTGCCGCGGCGGCGCTCCGCGGCAGGCCAGCCGCCACGCTCGACGGCCAGCGCGTCGCGTTGCTGGCCAACATTCGGAGTCCAGATGACGCCACTCGCGCCCTAGATGCCGGGGCGGAGGGCGTAGGTCTGTTCCGCACGGAGTACCTCTTCCTGCGCCGCCACTCGGCACCGAGCGAGGCGGAGCAGACGGCCGAGTATCGGCGGGCGATGGAGGCGTTCGGGCCGTCCCGGCCGGTCGTCATCCGCCTGGCGGACATCGGTGGCGACAAGTCGATCCCGTATCTAGTCCACGCGGACGAGCCGAACCCGTTCCTGGGCGTACGGGCGATTCGGCTGGGCCACGACTCGCGCGAGCTGCTCCTTACACAGCTGAGAGCGATCTGGCGGGCGGCGGGCCAGGCCGGGGTCACGCCTCACGCTATGGCTGCCATGGTCGCAACGATCGCCGACGTGGAGCTTCTCTGCGGGCTCCGCGACGAAGCCAGGGCGGCCGTCGTCGCGACCGGCTCGGCCTGCCCCGAGCGCATGATCACCGGCGCGATGATCGAGGTCCCATCGGCGGCGATCATGGCCCCGGAACTGGCCCGTCTGGTCGATTTCTTCAGCATCGGCACCAATGACCTGACGCAGTACGTGCTCGCCGCCGACCGCGGCAATCCGTCTCTGGCCGGACTCCAGGACGCTCTCCACCCGGCCGTGCTCAGGACGATCGCGGCCGTGATCGCCGGGGCCGACGCGGCGGGCATACCCGTTGCGGCCTGCGGTGAGCTGGCCGGCGATCCGGCCGGTGCCATCGTCCTGGTGGGCCTGGGCGTGGACGAACTGTCGGCCGAGGCGGGATCGCTCGATGGCATGAGGGCCGCTCTGATGGGCGTGAGCGGCGCGCAGTTGCGCGAACTGGCGGCTCGCGCTCTAGCGGCGACGGACGCGGAGACCGTCAGGGCGTACGCGAACGAGGTCCTCGGAGCGGGTCTCTAGGACTGGGCGGAGCTACGCCAGGCCGGGCTGGATCGCGCCTGGACTCGCCACAGTTCGAAGCGAACGCGCCATCTGGCGGTTGACCAATAGCGTCCGGAACCACTCGCTCACAGGTTCATTGCAGAACTCGTACTCGAGGACTGCGTCCGTGATGGCAACCATGGCCGGGCGGTGTGAGATGCCCCGGACCGGGTTGGCCGTCGGCGGGGCGTGCATGAAGCCTTCGGCGCAGTACGGGCCGAGCTTCATGGCTACGCCATTCGGCTTGGTGGCGAGGCGTCTCTTCGGGTCGCCACGAGGTCCGCTTGCCACCACGATGTCGAGCTCGTCGCGCTCGATCTCGAGCTGTTCGAACTCCTGCCTGTGGCCATCGATGGTGCTGACCAGTGTTACTCCGTGGACGACGATGCTGCTGCGACTGTTGAGAAGGTCGGCAAGACGCGCGTCATCCAGCTCTACCTTCCCCTCGACGCGGCAATCGTCGGCAAATCCGACGAAATCTATCTCGTTTCCCATGATCTCCCCAGTCGGCTCTTTGAGCACCTTAGGAATCTCCTATGGGATGTGTCGGTTTGATACTCCCGATCAAGATACGCCGAAAGGGGTAGGTGAGGCTTCGTAAACCGCCCTACGCAACCAGAGCGAGGAGGGTGGGACTCCCTACCCCTCAGGGGCCGTCGCGGGACCGGATCGGGGGCCGACNNGCGGTGACCGCAACCATGAAGAGGCCGCCGATCAGGCTCGCGCTGAGCGACCCGATCGACGAAATGCGCGTCAGGACGATGGTAAGGACGAACACTGGGAAGATGGCGGCCAGGATGATCGGGGCGATGATGATCGCGCCGCCGGTGGCGGGGGCGACGCCGCGCCCGCCGTGGAACCCAATGAAGGGCGAGCGGCTGTGGCCGACGATCGCCGCCAGGCCCGCCACGACCTGCGGGACGGCTCCGCCGCCGATGGCGATCACCAGGAGAATGGCCACCGTGGCTTTGGCCACGTCGAGCAGGCCCGATACCGCGGCCCAGCGGAAGCCGACTGCCCGCGACACGTTGGCGCCACCGGTCCGGCCGCTGCCGATCGTCCGCGGGTCGACGCCCCCGATCAGGCGCGGGATGATGATTCCGAAGGGAATGCCGCCCAGCAGATAGCCGACGACGAGCGCTACGGCGACCCGGGCGAGGTCTAGGTCTTGCATCGCCGCGAAGTATAGGGCGACGAATCGGGCCGGGCGCGGATCACCGGCGCCGCGCCGTGTCTGTCCGGAGGGCGGCGAGGAGCCTCTCTGGACGGCCCCTGTACCAGGCGCGCCGCTCCGGGTTCGTGGCGACCTCGTCGACGAGGTCGGCCAGCCGGGCGTTCACGGGAGTGGCGATTCCCAGCGCCGTACCCGCCCGGGCGACGGCGCCGTTCATCCACTCGACCTCGGTCTGCTCCGCGCAGGGGGCGTCCGGGGCCGCGGATCGGACGTGGAGCCGGAGCGAGGGCATCTTGCCGGAACGCGCGCCACCAACGACACGGGTCAGGATGGGCCGGGCGAGCCACGCCGGGAGCCACAGGCTGCGGACCAGCCACGGAACGGCGCCACCGGGCAGCGCCACCGGGCCCAGCCCCAGCCGCTTCATGACCGCGAGCGCCTCGATTAGCTGACGCCGCTCCACCTCGAAGAGCCGCGGGTCGCGGTAGATCGCGTCGGCATCCATGTCGAGAATTGCGCCGGTGGCGTTGGCCATCAGGTTGGCGAGGAGCTTCGACCACTTCATGGGCGCGGCGGCGGGCCGCTCGAGGACACGCAGTCCGGCGCGCTCGAAGTCGTCGAGCAGGCCCCGAACCAGCGGTCGGGCCGACTCATTGGCGGGGGCGAGGGCCAGGCCGCCGCGGCCGAGCCACTGGACCTCGTCCTGTGACACGAGTCGGATCGGCGAGGTCACCGAGCCCGCCAGCATCGGCGCCACCGGCCGTATCTCGGCCGCGATCGCCTCGGCGCCGACGCCGTTCTCCACCGTGAGCGTCGGTACATTGGGCCAGCGCAGCGTCGGCGCGAGTGCCTCGCGCAGGGCCGGCATCTTGACCGCGACCAGGATCAGGTCCGGCGCCGGGGCGTCTTCCGTTCGCGTGTATCGATGGACCGGGATCTCGACCCGCGAGCCGTCGGGGCGGATCAGCGCGAGTGGTCGCTCTGAATCGGGCTCAAAGATGCGGATCAGTGTCACGTCGTGGCCTGCCGATCCCAGCAGCGCCCCCAGGAATGAACCGACCGCGCCGGCCCCGACGACGAGCGTCCGTCTCGGTCGAGCCGGTGTTCCGGCGGCGGGAGAACCGGATGCCATCGTGTCGGGTGCCGTCATTGAAGTCCTCGGTCTGGGCGCGCCGGCGGGCTGCGGCTCGCCTAGACTAATCGGCGAAGCCACCCCGCGCCACGTAAGGAGTCGAATGCGAGGATCCGGCAACCGACGGCCTCGCTATCTGCGCCCCGGACTACATGTCCTGGGGTTGGTGCTGATGGTGTGCGCGGGCTGCGGCGGCAGCACGGCGTCCCTTTCGCCCAGCACCTCCCCGATCGCGGCGGCCGGCCCCACGACACGCCCGACCGCGTCTTTAGGGCCATCTCCGAGCCCGGCCCCGAATACGTTCGCCTACGCCGGCCAGACCCAGGCCGTACGCCTCAACGCGACCTTGCTCGACGACGGACGCGTGTTGATGGTCGGCGGCCGGGACGTCGCCGGCAGCGCGGTCGCTACGGCCGAGCTGTTCGACCCGAACTCAGGCGCGTTCGCCACCGCGGGCTCGATGGAATCGCCGAGACTGGACCCCGCGACGGCCGTCCTCGACGACGGGCGGGTTCTCGTAGCCGGCGGTGCGGATGCCTCGTCCGTGGCCCAGGCTTCGGCCGAAATCTACGACCCGAGCACCGAGACCTTCGCCCCGACCGGGCCGATGAACACCGCTCGGTCCGCGGCGAAGGCATTCCTTCTGCAGAGCGGCGCCGTTCTGGTCGTGGGCGGCCTTGACTCGGCCGGCGCCCCTCTCGCCTCGGCCGAGCTGTACGACCCGAAGTCGGGCAAGTTCAGCCTCACCGGCTCGATGCTGCAGCTGCGTGGCGACTTCGGCGCGACCGAACTAACGGATGGCCGGGTGCTCGTCGTCGGCGGCTGCTGCATCGGCCCGAGCCTCTACACCTCAGCCGAGATCTACGACCCGGCGTCCGGCGTGTTCGAGACCGCCGGTTCGATGGTCACCGCGCGACTGCGCCCCACCGTCGTCACGCTGCTCGACGGCCGCGTCCTGATCGCGGGCGGCAACGGCAGCGCCACTGCCGACGAGCGGCTCTCATCCGCCGAGCTCTTCGACCCCGATACCCTGGCCTTCACGCCGACCGACTCCCTGGCCGCCGCTCGTGACGACGCCGTGGCCACGCGACTGACCGACGGTCGCGTCTTCCTGGCCGGAGGCGGCACCCGATCCGCAGAGACCTTCGACCCCACGACCGAGAAGTTCCAGGCCGCCGGCCGGATGACCGCCACTCGCGGCGCCGCGGCGACCGCGACTCTCCTGCTCGACGGCCGGGTCTTCATCGCCGGCGGCGGCGCCGGTACCGATGCCACGAGCGCGGAGTTGTTCGCGCCGTAGAAGTTGCAGTCTGCTACCGAAGCTTCGTGCCAACCTCGAGCGCGGAGACCCTGACTACGCCACCGATGCGGCCCGTGCCCTGCTGGCGATCGGTGACAGAGAGTCGCTGCCGCTGATGAAGGCCATCGCCGAGTCCTGGGAACCTGGCATCGCCTACCGGAAGCGCCTGGAAATCTGGATCCTCGCGCTTGAAGGCCGCGCTGATGTCATCCTCGATCGGCTGCGGTCTCCTGCCCATGTGAGCACCGCCCGGCTCGCCAGTACCGCCGCCCAGTTCCTGCCGAGCCGCGAAACCCGCGAGGCGCTCGAATGGGCTGCCATCAACCTTCCGGACGAGAATTGCCGGAGAGAATGCTGCCGGGAGCTCGAGAGCGGCAAGTGGCCCAAGTAGTCCGTGGGTCAGACGAACCCTTGCTCGTGGGCCCATCGGCCTGTGGTCGGGGCCGGTTCAGTTGCAGGTGACTGAACGGGACACCGACGCGGCCGATTCCGGTCTCCGGGGCCTGCTGGATGGTCGGTTCAGTTGCATGGGACTGAACGGGACAACGAGCCAGCCGAATCTGCGGTCTGAAGCCTCGCTCGGTGGCCGGTCCAGTTGTGGGTGACTCAACAGGACAACGAGACCACCGATTCCGGCGTCTGGGCCCCGCTCGGTGGCCGGTTCAGTTGTGGGTGACTCAACAGGACCGCGGGACGAATGGCAGATTCTAGCGCCGGGCCAGGAAGCGCCTCGCGCCGTTCGCCGCCACGTGGCGGCGGAGGGTCAGCAGGGCTCGGGCGGGATCGACGGACGAGGGGCAGACGGCGGTGCACTCAATGGCGTCGCGGCAGCGCCAGACGGAGTCGGGCTCGGCTGCCAGGGCCAGGACCGGGCCGAGGTCGTGGCGGCGCGGCTCTTCCACGACTCGGGCGGCGGCCGCAAGGGCGGCCGGGCCGATGTAGTCGTGGTTGGTGCGAGCGATGGGGCAGGCCGACAGGCAGAGGCCGCACTCGATGCAGTTCTCGAATCGGGCGAAGGCCTTGATGTTCTCCGGGGGTGTGGCGCCCCCGGCAGTCTCGGAGGCGCGGAGGAGAGGCATCGCGGCGGCATCGAGGCGGGCGTAGAAGTCGACCATGTCCGTGGCCAGGTCGGCGACCGGGCGCTGATTGGCGAGGGGCTCGACCTTGATCGGCTTGTGGGTCGGGAGAGTGGCGAGCTTCGTGTCGCAGGCGAGAGCCTCGCGGCCGTTGATGCGGACTCCGCACGTGCCGCAGGCGGCGTGCATGCACGAATGGCGGACGACGAGCGAGGGATCGTGGCGGCGCCGGATCTGCAGCAGCGCGTCGAGGACGGTAGCTCCGGGCTCGACCTCGATCTCGAAGTTCTGGAAATGGGGCTTGGGGTCGCCCTGCTTGCGGCGAGAGATGTGGAAATGCGTGCCGGGCCTGGCGGGCGCGGCCGGCGCGGCAGTCTCGGGCTCGACCGATTGGACAACCTCGACCGACCCAACGGCCGCCGCCGGCTCCTCCGGCCGAGCATCTCGCGGGCTCATGCCGAGTACCAGGCTGAGTGGGGGAGCAGCACGATGTCGGTTGTCCGGCACGGCAACGCCAGGCCCAGCTTCGAGCACACGACGTCGGCCGCGGCCTCGGCCATCGCCCGCAACGTGGTGGCCTTGCCGCCGGCGATCGTCACGAAGCCCTCGGTGGGCGTGGCGTCGGTAGCGTGGTCGAAGCAGCGCAGGTCGCGGGCCAGGCCGCGCCCCGCTCCGGCGGGGGCCGGCGCCGCGGGAGCGGTGGCCGCCTCGCGGCGGGTGGCCACTCTCTTGCGGGCGGCGGGGACCGGGGCCTGGACCAGCGGCCGCGCCGCCGACCAGGTGGCCGTCACTTCGGCTCGGGCGACGGCCGGCACCAGCGCCGCGCTCTCGCGGACGATCAACTCCACGTCGGCGGCGCGAACCGCCAGCTCGTCCGGGTCATCGGCGATCCACGAGCTGGTTCCGACCACGGTGCGGAGCCGCTGTGGCAGCACGATGTCGCCGTCGCCGGGGGCGTGGAGCCGGTTCACGACCATGTTGACGTGGCGGCCCCGGACCGCGACCAGCACGCCAGGTGAGGCCACGACCGGCACGTTGACGCCCGCCAGAGAGGCCACTCTCGCCGCCCAGGGCCCGGCCGCGTTGACGACGATGTCGGCACCGATCTCGTAGTCGCGGCCGGCGGCGTGGTCGCGGACTCTCACGCCGCTCACGGTCCGGCCGGTCATCGTCACGGCCACAACCTCGGTGAACGGCCGGATGTCGGCGCCGTTGCGGCGGGCAGTGGCCATGAAGCGGAGCGGGACGCGCATGGCGTCCATGGTGGCGTCGGGGACCTGGTACGCGAAGCGCAGGTTGGGGTTCAGGCCGGGTTCCATGCGCAGCGCCGCCTCGCGGCCAAGGCGCTTCGTCGGTACAGCGCAGAGCCAGCACGCCTCGACGAACTGCTTCTCGAACTCGACGTCCTCGTCGGTCAGGGCGACGAACAGGCCATCGTTCTCCTCGAACGAGCCCGGGCAGATGCGCCGCAGAATCTTGTTCTCGGTGATGCAATCGATCGCGGCGGCACGGTCGGTGGTGGCGTAGCGGGCGCCGCTGTGGAGCAGCCCGTGATGCTTGCCGGTAGATCCGGATGTGACCTCGCCCCGCTCGACGAGGGTCACACGCAGGCCGCGCAACGCCAGGTCGTGGGCCAGCGCACCGCCGGTGCCGCCGCCGCCGATGATCAGGACGTGGGGCGCCGGCGCGGGAGGCGCCACGGGCTCAGGAGCGGCGATGGACGCGGCCGCGGCCACGGACCTGGCCACGGCCGAAGACCGCGCCCGCTTTGGGCGCGGCGGGCGTACCTTCTCCGTCGGGGCCGGCTCAGGACGTCCCCCGTCTCCCGGCCGGTCGTTGGTCGTCAAAGGCTTCCTTCTCGTTCGTCGGTCGTCCAATCGAACGTCCGCGTCACGGCCTTCTTCCAGAGTGCGTACTCCTTGTCGCGCCGGGCCGGGTCCATCGCCGGCCGCCACTCGCGGTCGCTGGCCCAGTTTGCCCGGAGATCGTCGAGCGCGCTCCAGAAGCCGACCGCCAGGCCGGCGGCGTAGGCGGCGCCGAGAGCGGTGGTTTCGGCGACCCGCGGCCGGATAACGGGCACGCCCAGAACGTCGGCCTGGAACTGCATCAGCAGCTCGTTGTGGACCATGCCGCCGTCGACTTTGAGCGAGGTGAGGGCAACGCCCGAGTCGGCGTTCATCGCGTCGAGCACCTCGCGCGTCTGCCAGGCCGTGGCCTCCAATACGGCCCTGGCGATGTGGCCGCGGTTGGCGTAGCGGGTCAGGCCGGCGATCACGCCGCGGGCGTCGGCCCGCCAGTACGGCGCGTACAGGCCGGAGAAGGCGGGCACGAAGTAGACGCCGCCGTTGTCGTCGACCGTTCGGGCGAGCGACTCGACCTCGGCCGAATCGCGGATCAGGCCCAGGTTGTCGCGCAGCCACTGGACAAGGGCGCCGGTGATCGCGATCGAGCCCTCGAGGGCGTACGTGGCGGGCTCGGCGCCGATTCGATAGCCGAGCGTCGTCAGCAGGCCCGACTTCGACGCCACCGGGGCGGCGCCGGTGTTGAGGAGCATGAAGCAACCCGTGCCGTAGGTGTTCTTGGCCTCGCCCGGGGAGAAGCACGTCTGGCCGAAGAGGGCGGCCTGCTGGTCGCCCAGATCGCCGGCGACGGGCACGCCCTCGAGCGGGCCGACCGCCTCGCCGTAGACCTCACTCGAAGACCGAATCGGCGGCAGCATCGAGCGCGGCACGCCCATGACGCCGAGCATCTCATCGTCCCAGTCGAGCGTGCGCAGGTCCATGAGCATCGTCCGGCTGGCGTTCGAAACGTCGGTCACGTGGACGCCGGCTGTCGTGGCACCCGAGCCACCTGCGGCACCCGCGCCACCTGCGGCACCCGCGCCACCTGCGACACCCGCGCCGCCGGTCAGGTTCCAGATGACCCAGCTGTCGATCGTGCCGAAGAGCAGATCGCCGGCCTCCGCCCGCTCGCGCGCGCCGGCAACCTCGCGCGCGTCGCGAGCGTTGTCGAGGATCCAGCGGATCTTCGGGCCCGAGAAGTAGGTCGCCAGCGGCAGCCCAACCCTCGCCCGAAATCGATCCTGACCGCCGTCGCGGGCCAGCTCGGCGATGAATGTGTCGGTGCGGGTGTCCTGCCAGACGATGGCGTTGTACACCGGCAGGCCGGTTCGGCGATTCCAGACGACCGCCGTCTCGCGCTGGTTGGCCACGCCCACCGCCGCCAGGTCGTGCGCCGTCAGCCCCGCCTTCGCCAGCGCCCGGCCGATGACCTCCCGGCAGCGGGTCCAGATCTCGAGCGCGTCGTGCTCGACCCAGCCCGGCTGGGGATAGATCTGCCGGTGCTCGCGCTGATCCATCGCGACGACGGCGCCCCGATGATCGAAGACCATAAAGCGCGTGCTCGTCGTGCCCTGATCGAGTGCTCCCACGTACCTGGACATCGCCTACCTTCTGATGAGGCTGTCGCAACTCGCCCCTGCTTCCGTAGACTAACCGCCGCACAGACACTCGGCTAAGCTTCCGCGGGAGGCCGATCGGATGTTCGAACGGGACGTTCTGCGACGCCTGGAGGCGGCCGGCATTCGAGCCCGACTACGTGGTCAACCCGCTGTCTGTGCGCGTCGTCAAAGCCCTCGGGGGCGGTCATCTCGGTCGCCGAGGGCATGAAGGCGGACATGATCATTCGTGAGCCCGATGCGTGGGGTGAGTCGGCCTTCACGCGGCGCGTTCGGGTCGACGATCCGGCATTTGGCCCTGTTTGGGTCTGCTCACCCGAAGACCTGGTGATCGCCAAGCTCGAGTTCTCCGAACAGGGTCCAAGTGACAGGCAGATCGAGGATTGCCGGGTCATCGTTCGGGCCCGGCCGAGCCTCGATTGGGAGTACCTTGAGCGGCATGCACAGGCTCTCGGACTCACCGGCCTACTCGCCGACGTTCGCTGAACCCGGCGGCGCCGAGCTGGCGGCCGCGGTCGCGGCGATGTCCCCGGCTCGGCGGCTGGCGTGCTTCTGGCGGCTGCAGGAGATTGCCGTCGCGCGCTCGTGGGCGCTCGTGGAACGGTCCGGTGTCGTCGAACCCCTGGCTCGGGTCGAAGTCGTGATCCGGGCTCGCTACCCAGAATGGTCCAACGCCGATGTTGAGCGCCTGCTTGCCGCAATCCAGGCCCATGATGACCCCGCGGCGTGGCTCGATCGATTGCACACACGGGCGGATGAGATCTGCGCTCGTCTCCACGATCCGCAACAACCATCGACCTCAGGAGGCTGGACATGACTCTGATGTCACCAGAAGAAGCGGATGCCTATCGCCGACCCGTGCTCGACGCCCTCGGCGAGGACGACCCCGCAGCCGTCCAGGAGGCCGAGGCCGAGCTGTGGCGGCGCCTGCTCGAGCAGGCCGGGGCGCATCTGCGCACTCGCCCCGAAGACGGCGAGTGGTCCGTACTGGAGTGCCTCGGCCACATGACCGACTCGGAGCTGATCGCCTCCGCCCGCTACCGCTGGGTGCTCTCGGAGCACGAGCCGCCGCTCATCGGCTATGACCAGGAGGCCTGGGCTGCTCGCCCAGATCGGGCCGCCGACGATCCGTCGCTGCTGCTCGAGGTCTTCGGCGTCCTTCGTCGAGCCAACGTGGCTCTGTGGCGGCGTACGCCGGTCGCCGAACGCTCGCGTATTGGCATTCATGCCGAGCGTGGCCCGGAATCCTACGAGCTGCTCTTCCGAATGCAGGCCGGACACGGCCGGGTCCACCGCGTCCAGGCCGAACGAGCTCTGGCTCAGGTCCGCCGGCCTCGGCCCGTCGGCTGACACCGCACGGGATGTTCTTGGCACCGTCGCTCCGCGTGGCTAACCTCCGCTCGGGGCGGCTCGGTATCGGTCGAGGAGGTCGGCGGAGATGAACGCGGCAGTCATAGCGGCCGCCGGCATCACGGCCCTGACCATCTTCTTCCTGCTGATCGAGGGAGACGGCCTCTCCGAGGGCCAAGCCCGGCTTCGGACTCACGCCATGAACGCGGGCCGTTGGGCCCTGGTCATGGTGCTCAGCTGGCTGCTCATCCCGGTCACGTTCTCGCAGCCGGCGCCGATGCGGCTAACCACGGTGCTGGGCCTGGCCGCGCTCATCGGCGCGCTAATGCTGATCCCCGTGCGATGGTTCGTCCGGTTGGGTGGGAGAGAGCCCTCATGGGAGTTGCGTCGGGCCAAGATCGAGGTCGGTCAGCTGGCCAACAGGTTGCGGCAGAGTCCCGGGTCTGTGCCGCCGGACCGGCTTCGGGAACTCGCCGATCGGATCAGGGCACTCCGGACCATGGAGAACCTCGAGCTGTGCGATCTCATGGCCGCCGCGCTCGAGGACTTGATCGCCGGGGCCGAGTCCTGGAACGAAGCCGGCCGGCGCTCCATTCGCATCGATGAGCTCAGCCGCGAACGATGGCCGGCGGAGATGCCTCCGCCCGACTTCGACCGGGAGGAAGCCACGTTCCGCTGGCAGCTCTACCGAGCCTTCGGTCAGATGATGGAGATGGGCACGGTCGGCGCCTCACCGGCTTCGAAGGTCGAGTTCGGCCAGCTCGCGGCGTCGCTCGACGACTACCGGCGCGAAGATACCCGGGCTTTCATCGACGATGTCCAGCGGTCCGCTCGCGTTTGGGCGGCCCGGTCCTCCGCGCGCAAGCCATGGATAGCCTCATTCGACTTCCAGGCCCTCGGCCCGAACGGGCTCGACGAGGTCAGAGCGATATGGGGCCGCGACGCCGCTCTCTGGGGCGCTCGGCTCGAGGACTTCGACCTCGAGGCCATCGCCGAGGACCTGTCGCGTCGGGCGTCCGCTCCAAAAGTGATCGATGGGGCGGCTCCCATGGCGCCCGAGACTGCATAGCCGCCCGAGACTGCTTAGCCGCCCGAAACTGCCGAGCCGCCCGAAACTGCCGAGCCGAGCCTCGCGATCGGCTGACTGGCTATGGCTGCTAGAAGCCGGCCGGGCTCCGATTCCTCACAGATAGCCCTGTGCTGACTACTATCGAGCCGCGAAGCGTCCGGCAGGCGCGAGGGGCGGTTTCACGAAACGTTTCAACTGCTCTCGGGGCGTGAAAGGAGCCGCGTAGTCGCGACTCTTGTATGCGCAGGAGCGCAAAACCGACCTCGAAACTGGATAGCAGGCCAACCAGGGCGCGTGATGGCTATTCGAGACCTGGCAGGCCGCCACGGCGCCACAGCAGTCGCGTGATGACTATTCGAGACTTCGGCCGGCTAGCGGCCCAGGATGCGGTCGACCTCGGCCATCTGAGCCGGCGTCAGCGGCCCGAAATCCATCGCCTTGGCGTTCTCTTGGACCTGGGCGACGGTTCGGAAGCCCGGGATCGGCACGGTGTTGGGGCTCCGACCCCAGATCCAGGCCAGTGCGCCTTGAGCCAGGGTTCGACCTTCGCTGGTCAGGATCTCGCGGATGGACGCGAGTGCGTCGAGCCAGGCCTGGTTCACCTGGCCGTCCTTGATGCCGGCGAACCACTCGACCTTCTGGCGGATGTCGGTGTCGCCGAACCTCGTCTGCGGGGTGATCTTCCCGGTCAGCACGCCCATGCCCAGCGGGGCACGGTTGATGCTTGCCATGTTCAGCCGCTCGGCGATGGCCAGGATTTCGGCGCTGCCCGTCAGGACATTGAGCTCCTGCTCGACGACCCCGCACCGGGGCGAAGTCGAGAAGGCTTCGATTGCGTCCGGCCTGTCCGTGCTCCAACCGTAGGTCCGGATCTTGCCCTCGGCGACCAGTTCCTCGAGGACGTCGCGCGTGGCGAGAGCCCGCTCGATCTCGAGGCCCCGGACGTGGAGCAGGTAGATGTCGATGTAGTCCGTGTCGAGGCGCCGCAGGCTGTCCGCCAGGTTCTCTCGAACGTGGCTGACGACGTCGCTGCTTTCCTGGTTCTCGCCGTACGGGACGACGTTGCGGGCCGCCTCGTCCAGCTTCTGGCCGAACTTGGTGGAGATGACTGCCTTATCGCGGCGACCCTTGAGAGCGGCGCCCAGGACCCGCTCGCTGTGTCCGGCGCCGTAGTTGGCGGCCGTGTCGAAGAAGTTGGCGCCGAGCTCGAGGGCCGCATGGATGGCGCGGGTGGATTCGGCATCGTCGATGACGCCCCAGCCCGCTGGCGCGCCCGCCATGTCCCATGGGCCGCCGATGGCCCAGCAGCCCATGCCCACGGCGGACGCTTCGATGCCGCTCCGGCCAAATGTCCTATTCACCTGTCCGTGCCTCGCGTTGGCGGCTAGCGCCAGGGGATCGGAATGATGCCTGCGTCTCGCGCCGTTTCCACGTCGACCCAGCCGTAGTCCGCATCGCCGGCCGCGATGTGCGGCTGGGCATCCTGCCACTCGGTGCTGCCGTCGGTGGCCGCCTGCTTGAACGTGGCCGAGCCGATCTCCGTGGTCTCGATGAAGTAGTAGTTGTCGTTCGTGCCATCCAGCCGGACCCCGACGTAGGCGTGCCCCGGGATGATGACGAGGGCAGCCTGCATGTGCAGGGCCTCGACGACCGAGGCATAGAGCAGGGTCAGCTCGATGCAGTTGCCGGCGTTCTGGTCCAGGACCTCGCCCGGCAGCCTGATGCGCTGCGACGAGCCCGATGCGAAGGAGATCGTCGTGCTGTCGTAGGTGAGGCCAAAGTTGGTCTGCTCGGCCTGCCAGACGTCATCGAGCCGCTGGTAGACGGAGCCGTCGGCGTCGTTGTCGGATTCGTAGCCGCTCGTCATTGCGTTCTGCGGGTCGAAGTGGCCGGCGTCGACGATCAACTTCTCTACCGATGGATCCGTTGGCGTGACCATCGCCACGACCAGCTGGTAGTTCTCCTGCTGGGTGAAGCCTTCGATCGACCACGGGAAGTCACGGCGGGACGTGATGAGGGTCTGACTCGTCTGGTCGAGGACCGTTCGAGGCTGGCCACTTTCAAGGTAGGAGACGGTCACATGGACGTCGGCCTGATGCTCGCTGTTGAGGCCGTCGATTGCGGTCGCGGTCAGACGCGGGTTCTGACGGACCTCCGCGGTTCCGTTGGCATCGACGGTGACGGTATCGCTGGCCTTGTCGGTGAAGCCGGTGATCTCGCTCGTGACCACGACCTTCACGGACTTGTCGTTGTCATTGGTGACGGTTGCGATCACGAAGTCGTCGAGCTCGGTGCCGTACAGGTGAGCGAGTGGAGTGATCAGCTCATCCTTGTAGGTGTAGTCGGCCGTGATCTGGTCGACGGTCACGGCGGCGGCGGCGGTGGCCCGCGGTGCGGCGGAGGCAGAGGCCTCAGCGTCGGCAGCGGAAGCAGATGGAACGGAGACATGAATGCCCGATGCGAGCGGGCCGGCGGAGGAGGAGGCCTTGACCGGCGGCCAGGTGGCCGTCGAGCCGCTGCACGCGGCCAGGATGATTGCGATCAGGGCCAGTGCCCCGAGGCGCCCGTAGTCTTTGCGGAACGAACCCATCGGAACCTCCTGACCCGCAGGCTCGCGGGCGTGCGATTCGGGAAGACGTTGGTGCGATCCTAGCGTGGCCGGGTCCCCGCTACCAGAGTCAATTCGAGGAGTCTCGCGGAGCGCCGTGGAGCGCCGTGGAGCGGGAGTGGCGCGGGAGTGGCGGCGACTAGCCTCGGACGACCCGCAGGTCGAGGCTGGAGCGGTTCAGTACGTCGGCGCCGGCGTCGGTGCAGACGACGATGTTCTCCAGTCGCACGCCCCAGCGACCCGGCAGGTAGATGCCCGGTTCGACGCTGAAGGCCATGCCCGGACGCAGCGGGGTGGCATTGCCCGAGACCATGTATGGGTCCTCGTGAGTCTCGAGGCCGATGCCGTGGCCGACGCGATGGGTGAAGAACTCGCCGTAGCCCGCGGCGGCGATGACGTGCCGGGCCGCGGCATCGACCTCCTCGGCCCGGACGCCGGGCTTGACCGCGGTGGTGGCTGCTGCCTGCGCCGCGCGAACGACGTCGTAGACGCGCTGGAACTCGGGCTCCGGCGCGATTCCCGCCTCGCCGGCGACCCAGATCGTCCTGGTCGTGTCACTCCCGTAGCCCGCCAGGGTGCCGCCAAGGTCCAGAACCACGGGCTCGCCGGCCGCGATCATGCGATCGCTGGCATCGTGGTGAGGCGCCGCGCCGTTTGGGCCGGAACCGACGATCGCAAAGTCCGCCAGGTCGTGGCCCTCGTCGATCAGCCGGCCCCGAATCTCGCGGCCGACCTCGGCTTCCGTGCGGCCGACGAGGGTCCCGGCGGCGATGGCATCCATGGTGCGGTCGGCGGCCTGCGCGGCCAGGTGGAGCAACCGTGCCTCGTCGGCGTCCTTGATCTGGCGCAGGTCGCGCAGGGCCATGCTGGCGGGCTCGAACTGGCGGCCGGGCAGCGCCCTCTGGAGTTGCAGGACGTGCATGGCCCACAGTCGATCGGACAGGCCGATCGGCCCACGGGCCAGGCTTCCGGCGGACGACCGAGCGTGAGTCTCGGGTCCCGCTAGCAGGCCGGCGACCCTGGCCGCCACGTCGTCCGTCTCCCCGAAGGGCACCACGTCCGCCGCTCCCGCCGCGACGAGTGGCGTGGCCGCGGCCTTGGTCGCTTCGAGGTGGGGAACCACGAACCGGACCGGACCGACATCCGGGATCACGAGCAATGTCAGCCGTTCCATCGGCTCGCCCACGAACCCCGTCAGATACCGCAGATCCGGCCCGACGCCGATCAGCAGCGCCGCGAACCCGCGCGCCGCGATGGCCTCGCGGCACCTGGCAAGTCGTTCCACATAGCGATCGGCGGGAATGCCGGGGCGGGAGTCGCTCATCAGCGGAGAGTAGCCCGATCCCGCGCCGAACGCCCGAACTGCCCCGTTGGTGCCGCGGCGTCGCGGAGCGGCTACTTACCCGCCAGAGCTTCCACGAGCGGCGCCATCGACTCCATGGCGTGGGCGGGCATGGTGTAGTAGCTGATGCCAAGCCGATCGCGGCGTCGGAGCAACTTCTCGCGGACCGCGTGGAGCGTGCCATAGAGCGTGTACGGGCTGCCGTATATCGCCGTCGGCGCCCAACGCAGCGCCGCCCAGGCCGATGCCAGTGGCGAGTTCCCGCTCCCGACCAGACCTGCGTCGCCGAGCCACAAGTTGATCTCGAGCTGCTCGAACCGATCGCCGGCGGCCTGACGGATGAGCGCGATCTTCTCGGCGGTTGCCTTCTCGCCGGCCTGGCGCACACGGATCCGACCGTGGGCATCGAAACCCGGCACGAGCCCGACGATCTCGGCCTCGCGCGCGGCCAGCTTGAGCATTCGCGGCCCGCCCGCACCGATGGCCAGGGGCGGTCGCGGCTTCTGGACCGGCACTACACCGGTGGCGGCGCGGTCGAGCTGGTAGTGCTCGCCGCTGTACGTGACCGTCTCGCCGGCAAGGAGCCGCTTGACCAGGGGAATAGCCTCCTGGAGTCGATCGATCCGTCGCGGCGCCGGGTCGTAGACCATCCCGAGCTGGCGGTAGTCGCTCGTCATCCAGCCCGCGCCGAGCCCCATCTCGAAGCGGCCGCCGGACAGCAGGTCGAGCGTGGCCGCCTCTCGGGCGAGGATCAGCGGGTGGCGATAGTCGTTGGCGAAGACGAAGACGCCGACCCTCAGCCGGGTGGTGGCCGCCGCGGCAGTGGCGAGGGCGGCGAAAGGGGAGAGTTGATGGCCGAGGTGGTCGGGCATGACCAGCACGTCGTAGCCGATCGACTCCGCGCGACGCGCCAGCTCAGCCCAGGCCTCGCCGCTCGGCGCCGATCCCTGCTGCACGGCGAATCGAAACGGATGCATCGGCTGAGGTTACTCCACCGGTCGAACCCGGCTCGGCCGGACCGGAGCGAGTCGGCCAGCCCTCGGAAACGAGAAGGGCCGGGCAAAACGCCCGGCCCTCGCTCGTCGGTCAGACGGCGCATTCCTTCGTTGGCTACTGCGCTCTTCGCTCACGCACGTCGAGGTGCGCTCGCTCCAGTGCTCGTAGCCGCCTCGGACTGCGTTCGTCGGCCCGGCGAGCGGACTCGGATTCGCTACCCCGCTTCCGCGATGGCCTCTTCGAACTGCGAGTTGTAGAGGTTGAAGTAGAAGCCCTTCCGAGCCATCAGCTCGTCGTGGCTGCCCTGCTCGACGATCTTGCCCTGATCCATGACCAGGATCTCGTCCGCATTGCGGATCGTGGACAGGCGGTGGGCGATGACGAAGGCCGTGCGACCCTTCATCAGACGTGCCATCGCCTGCTGAACGAGAACCTCAGTTCGTGTGTCAACGGAGCTGGTGGCCTCGTCGAGGATGAGGATCTCCGGGTCGGCCAGGAAGGCCCGCGCGATCGTCAGCAACTGCTTCTCGCCCTGGGACAGGTTCGAAGCGTCGTCGTCGATGACCGTGTCGTAGCCGTGGGGCATCGTGCGAACGAAGTGGTCCACGTGAGCTGCCTTGGCCGCGGCGATGATCTCGTCCTCGGTCGCGTTCTCGCGGCCGTAGGCGATGTTCTCGCGGATCGTGCCGCCGAACAGCCAGGTGTCCTGGAGAACCATGCCGAACGTGTGGCGTAGCTTGTCGCGGGTGAGCATCCGCGTGTCCACGCCATCGATCGAGATCTTGCCGGCGTCCAGCTCGTAGAACCGCATCAGCAGGTTGACGAGGGTCGTCTTGCCGGCGCCGGTGGGGCCGACGATGGCCAGGACTTCGCCTGATCGGACATCGACGTTGAGATCTTCGATGAGCGGCTTGTCGGCCACGTAGCGGAACGAAACGCCTTCGAGGCTGACATGGCCGGTGACGTGCTCGAGCTCGGCCGGGACGGCCGCTTCGGGAACCTCTTCGGCTTCGTCGAGGAGCTCGAACACGCGCTCGGCCGACGCCATGGTCGACTGCAGCAGGTTGGCGATGCTCGCCGTCTGCGTGATCGGCTGGGTGAACGAACGCGAATACTGGATGAACGCCTGGACGTCGCCGAGCGACATCTGCCCTGTCGCCACCTGGACGCCGCCGATCACCGCGATGGCGACGTAGTTGAGGTTGCTGATGAAGTTCATCGTCGGCATGATGATTCCCGAGATGAACTGGGCCTTGAAGCTCGCTTCATACACAAGCTGGTTCTCTTCGTCGAAGCGGCGGATCGCGTCTTCCTGGTGGCCGAAGGCCTTGACGATCGCGTGGCCGGTGTGCGACTCCTCGACGTGGCCGTTGAGCGTGCCGGTCCGCGCCCACTGGGCCGCGAATTGGCTCTGAGACCGTTTGGCGATGAGCATCGTCGTGACCGCGGCCGCCGGGATGACCAGCAGCGAGATCACGGCCAGGATCGGGCTGATCCAGAACATCATCGCCAGGATGCCTACGACCACGGCCAGCGACGTGATGATCTGAGTCAGCGACTGCTGGAGCGTGTTGCCGATGTTGTCGATGTCGTTGGTGACGCGGCTGAGGGTGTCGCCTCGCTGATGAGTGTCGAAGTACTTCAGCGGGAGCCTGGCGAGCTTGAGGTCGACGTCGCGGCGAAGCCGGTAGACGGTTCGCTGCGAGACCCCGGCCATCACGTACCACGACACCCAGCTGAAGAAGGTGGCCATCAGGTAGAGCCCGATGAGGCCGAGGAGGACCATGCCCAGCGCCCCGAAGTCGACGCCGACACCCGGCCGCGCGCTCGTGGCCGAGACGAGGTCCGCCAGCGGACTGTGCTGCGCCTGCAGCGCCGCCACTGCCTGATCGTGGGTAGTGCCCTGTGGGAAGTACTGCCCGAGCATCTTGCCGACCAGGCCGTCCATCAGCTGGTTGATGCCATTGCCCAGGATCTTCGGGCCGAAGACCTGGCCGGCCGTGCTGAAGAGGGCCACGACGCCCACGAGGCCGACCCACTTTCGCTCCGGTCGCAGCTCACCGAGGAGGCGTCTGAACGTGGCACGGAAGTTCTTGGGCTTCTCCGCAGGCATCGCCATGTGGCCCATCGGCCCCATGCCGCGGCCCATCGGACCGCGGCGCTGGGGACCGCCCGGGCTGCCGAGGCCGCCCGATGCAGCGCCGCCGGTTGCGCCGGCGGGTCTTCCTTCGCGGCCGCCTGTCGGGCGCCCGCCCATGCCGCCGGCCGTTTGGTCGTCGGCGCCGTTGGCGGGGCCGCTCATGCGACTTCCTCCTGGGTCAGCTGCGAGTACACGATCTCTTGATACGTCTCGCAGGTCTTCATCAATTCATCGTGCTTCCCGATGCCGACTATCGAGCCGCTGTCGAGGACCACGATCTGGTCGGCGTGCATGATCGTCCCAACGCGCTGGGCGATGATGATCACCGTCGCTTCGCGCGTTTCCTTGTGGAGGGCGGCCCGGAGCATCTGGTCCGTCTTGAAGTCGAGGGCGGAGAAGCTGTCGTCGAAGATGTAGACCCTCGGCTTCTTCACGATCGCTCGGGCGATTGCCAGGCGCTGGCGCTGGCCGCCGGAGACGTTGGTGCCGCCCTGGTCGATTTCGCCATCGAGCCCGCCATCCATCGCGGTCACGAAATCCTTGCCCTGGGCGATCGTCAGGGCGAGCCACAGGTCGTCGTTGTCGGCGGCTTCGTTGCCGTAGCGCAGGTTGGTTGCGACGGTGCCGCTGAAGAGGAATGCCTTCTGCGGCACGATGCCGATCATGCTCCACAGGTTCTCCAGGCGGAGCTTTCGGACGTCAACCCCATCGATGCTCACGCTGCCGGAAGTGACGTCGTAGAAGCGCGGCATCAGGTTGGCGAGGGTCGTCTTGCCCGAACCGGTGCCGCCGACGATGGCGGTCGTCTCGCCGGGCTTTGCCGTGAACGAGATGCCGCACAGCACGGGATCCTCGGCGCCGGGATAGCGGAACTCCACGTTGTCGAACTGGACGACGCCCTTGGGTTCGGCGATCTCGACGGGCTCATCCGGATCGCACAGGTCGGGCTCGGTCTCGAGAACGGCCTGGATGCGCTCGGCCGCAGCGGCGGCGCGCGGGACCATGATGAAGATCAGGGCCGCCATCATCACCGAGAAGAGGACCAGCATCACGTACTGGAGGAAGGCCGACAGGTTGCCGATCTGCATTCCGCCCGAGTCGATCCGCAGGCCGCCGAACCAGACGATCGCGACAGTCGAGAGGTTCATCGTGCCGAACAGGAACGGCAGCATGATCGCGAAGAGGCGGTTGACGCGGAGCTGGGTCCGGGTCAGGTCGGCGTTGGCTTCGTCGAAGCGGCGCTCTTCGTGCTCGGTCCGAACGAATGCCCGGATGACGCGGATGCCGCTCAGGGCTTCTCGCATGACCTGGTTGATGCGGTCCGTCTTCTTCTGGACTGAGCGGAACATCGGCAACGCCCGAGCGGCCACGATCAGGATCATGGCGACCACGAGCGGGATTATCACGACGAGCAATCCGGAGAGCGGCACGTCCTCGTGGAGGGCCATGATGATGCCGCCGACGGCCATGATCGGGGCCATGATCATGATGTTGAACGCCATGACCAGGACCATCTGGACCTGCTGGACGTCGTTGGTGTTGCGGGTGATCAGCGTCGGCGTCCCGAAGAGGTTGGTCTCCTTCTGAGAGAAGTCCATGACCTTGCTGAAGATCGCGCTGCGCACGTCTCGGCCGAACGACATCGCCACCTTCGAGCCGAAGTAGACGGCGATCACCGAGCAGATACCCAGCCCGAAGGTGATCAGCAGCATGAAGCCGCCGGTCCGGACGATGTAGTTGGTGTCGCCCTTGACCACGCCGTTGTTGATGATGTCGGCGTTGAGGTTGGGCAGGTACAGGTTGGCCAGGGCTTGGACCGCAACCAGGATCAGGACCAGGCTGAGTGGCAGGCGGTATGGCCAGAGGTACCTGGGCAGTAGCTTCGTCATGGGCGTGAGTCCGTGGTGGTCATTGGTGCGGATCCTTCTGCGTGGTTGGTGGCGTTGTTAGCGTGAGTTGGGAATGTGGAGGAATCGTGAACGAGGGCGTGAGAAGTGGTAGTCGGATTCAGCCGGTGGCCACGGTTTCCGGGCCTGGCGGCGAAGCCCCGTTCGGGTCCAGATCCTGTTCGAGCGCCCTGCGCTTGGCGGCGTGGATGGCCCTCATACCCACCAGGAGCGCGGTCACTTCCTCCTCGGTGAGCTCGGCCAGGACCCTCGAAAGGTCGTCGCGGTGGTGGGCGGCCATGTCGTGGAAGACCTGCTCTCCGGCGCCCGTTGCCTGGACCAGCACCATGCGCCGGTCTCCGGTGCCGTGGCGTCGCTCCACCAGGCCGCGCTTCTCCATCCTGTCGACGATGCCCGTGGCACTTGCGTCGGAGACGTCCATCGCCTCCGCCAGGTGGCGCATGGAGAGCGGCCCGTCGGCCTCCAGCGCGGTCAGGACGTTGAGATGGACCAGACTGAGGGCGTGGCGATGCCACGTCTTGAACATTCCGCCGCGGTCGCGAGGCGACCATGCCGTCATCTCGTCGAGCAGCTCCCGCTCGAGGGACTGGCGGTCGGACGCAGCCGTTGGGGGCTCGGAGCCGTTACTCTGCGTGACAGTGATATTCCGCATGGCATTGATCATATCAGGGTCCGCCATTACCCGTCCGGGGGGTCCGTCCGACCGCGCCGCGCCGATGCTACGGGCATGACCGGTCACGGGATCGATCGAGCGGCTCCGGCTGGTCAGCTTCGCCCTCAGACGGCGTAACCAGTTCGAAAGGCAGTCCGGCCCAGAGTCCGGGTCATGACAGCCCAGACTCTGCGTAACCCTCTGGCCTCCCATCGCGACGGCGTCCGGCAGATCACGCGCTTCGCCGCAATCGGCGTGGCCAGCACGCTGGCGTATGTCGCACTCTATGCAGCGCTTCGCAGCGTCTCTCCGGCCGGTGTCGCGAACGCCTTTGCCCTCGTGGCCACGGCCGTGGCCAACACCGCGGCGAACCGGCGCTTCACGTTCGAGGTGCGGGGCCGTGATGGTCTGGCGCGCGACCACGTCACGGGACTCATCGCCTTTGGCGCCGCACTGGCCATCACTTCAGCGTCACTGGCGATCCTTCAGCAGGCCGCGCCCCAACACGGCCGCATGACCGAGGTCGTCGTCCTGGTGGCAGCCAACGCCGCCGCCACGCTCGTTCGCTTCCTGCTACTGCGGCTCCGCCTGGCGCGCGATCCCAGCGCCTGGCGTGCCATCGACCGCCCTCGAGACGGTCGAATGTCGACCCGATCCCGACTCGCTACGCTCTCCCAGTCGGAAAGGACACGAGGATGACTGCCATCAGCAGACCTGCATTCATGCCACGGCTTCGGCCGGAGAGCGCGCTCCGCAGCCTGATCCGCGGCAACACGGACGAGGCCACGTGGGTTCGCCCGGCGTTCGTTGGCGTGCTGGCGCTCGCGGCCGTCCTGTACATCTGGAACCTCACCGTCAGCGGCTACGCCAATACCTACTATTCCGCGGCGTCGCTGGCCGCGTCGCAGAGCTGGTCGGCCTGGTTCTTCGGCAGCTTCGACGCGTCCAACTTCATCACCGTCGACAAGCCGCCGCTCTCGACCATGGTCATGGGCCTGTCGGTCCGGACCTTCGGACTCAGTTCGTGGAGCGTTCTTCTGCCCGAGGCCCTGATGGGCGTGGCCACGGTCGGCGTGCTCTTCCTTGCCGTGAAGCGTTCGTTCGGCCCGGCCGCCGCCACGATCGCGGCGATCGTGACTGCCCTGACGCCGGCAGCGGCCCTGATCTTCCGCTTCAACAATCCCGATGCCCTCCTGACCTTGCTCTTCGTCTTCTCGGCCTGGGCTC
This sequence comes from Chloroflexota bacterium, assembly GCA_003142755.1. Lineage (GTDB taxonomy): Bacteria > Chloroflexota > Limnocylindria > Limnocylindrales > CSP1-4 > Fen-1039. The sequence continues at coordinate 25,632 of PLNK01000047.1, forward strand.
TCCTGCGTTCGCTCGAGAACGGCAGCTACCGCTGGATGGCGCTCGCGGCCGCATGCATCGGCCTGGCATTCCTGACCAAGTACCTGCAGGCGTACCTCGTCCTGCCCGGCTACGCGCTCGTGTTCGGTTTCTCGGCCAACACCACGCTGCGCCGTCGGATCGTGGGGCTTCTCGTGGCGTTTGCGACCGTCCTGGTGGTCAGCGGCTGGTGGGTAGTCATCGTCGAGCTGCTGCCCGCCGGCAGCAAACCTTTCATCGGCGGCAGCACGACCGGATCGCCGCTCGACCTGATCTTCGGCTATGACGGCCTGGGCCGGATCTTCGGCAATAGCGGTCCCGGTGGTGGCGGCGGTGGCGGCGGCTTCAGCGGCGAAGTCGGCCCATTGAGACTGTTCAACGATCAGCTCTTCGGCGAGATCGCCTGGCTCATTCCTCTCGCCATCGTCTGCCTGGTCGTGGGCCTGTTCCGGCGCCGCTGGGCGCACCGAACCGATCCGGCCTTCGCCGGCTATCTGCTGTGGGGCAGCTGGTTCGTGGTCACGGCCATCGTCTTCAGCTATATGTCCGGCGTCATCCACTCCTACTACGCGGTCGCCCTGGCACCGGCCATCGGCGCTCTCGTCGGCGCCGGGTTGGTCGATCTCTGGGGCTCCCGATATCGGATCTGGCTCGGCGGCATCGCGGTTGGCGTTGTCTGCCTGGGCTCCGCCTGGTTCACCTCCACGCTGCTCGACCGTACGCCCAACTTCGATCCCGGTCTTGGCACGTTCGCCATCGTGCTTGCGGGCTTGGCCCTGCTGGCGCTCGTAGCGACGTCCGTGCCGGCCGTCGCCGACCGCGTCGCGGTCAAACGGATCGCCGTTGCGGCGGCCGGTGTCGGCATCTGCGCGACGCTCCTGGCTCCGGCGGCATACGCCCTCGACACGACCGGCATTGCCTACGGCGGTGGCGATCCCCACCCGGGCCCGGGGTCGACGAGCGGCTTCGGCGGCGGTGGTGGCGGCGGCGGCCAGGCTGCGTTGGGCGACGGCCGCGTGCTCGTCTTCCCCAACATACCTGGCGTCGTGCCAAACGTGGGCAATGGAGGAAGCCCCGGCGGTGGCTCCGATGCCGGCACCTCCAGCGGCTCCGCACTCAATGACTACCTGGTGGCCAATCGCGGCAGTGCCACCTGGATCGTGGCCGCCAACGGGTCGCAGCAGGCGGGCTCGATCGAGCTCGAAACGGGCCTGCCGGTAATGGCCATGGGCGGCTTCACCGGCTCCGACCCGACGCCAACCCTCGCCCAGTTCAAGGGCTACATCGCCTCGGGCAAGCTCCGGTTCATTCTTTCCGGCAGCGGCTTCGGCGGCGGTGGCGGTGGAGGCGGTTTCGGCGGCGACTCGGCGATCACATCGTGGGTGACGAGCAACTGCAAGGTCGCCAACGTCAGCGGCTCGTCCGGCCTGTATGACTGCGCCGGCGCGGCCTAGCGAACGGATCGCCGTAACCAGATCGAAAGCCCGGCTGAAGCCGCGCTCGGCCGCGTTAGGATGGCGAAATGCGAGTTCTAGTAGCCGAGGACGATCCGGGTCTGCGTCAGGTCCTGGTCATGGGGCTCAAGGACTATGGCTATCAAGTGGACGCCGCCGAACGCGGTGACGACGCCATCGATCTGCTCAAGTTCTATGACTACGACGTGGCAGTGATCGACTGGCGCATGCCCGGCGTCGAGGGGATCGACGTCGTGGCCTGGGCTCGAAAGCAGGGCAAGCCAACGGCGATCCTGATGCTGACGGCCCGCGATGCGCCGCCGGACCGGATCCGCGGCCTCGACGCGGGTGCGGACGACTACCTCGTCAAGCCCTTCGACTTCGGGGAGTTGCTGGCCCGAATCCGGGCCCTCCAGCGCCGACCGCGCGGCGTCGACGCGCCCGTGGTTTCGCGCGGCTCGCTGTCCCTCGACCCGGTCCGGCGCGAGGTGACGAAGGGCGATCGTCCGCTGCCGCTCACCGCCACCGAGTACAAGATCCTCGAGCTGCTGATGCGCCGCTCGCCCGCTGTGGTCGATCGCAAGGCCATCGCCGAGCACGGCTGGGACGACGAAACGGACCCGCTCGGCTCGAACGCGATCGACGTCCAGCTGAGCCGTCTGCGGGCCAAGCTGCCCGGCGCCCGCGTCCGGATCGTCACGGTACGAGGCGCCGGCTATCGGCTGGAGGAATCATGAGGACGTTCCGCTGGCACCGCCGCGCCGGTTCCGCGCCCGTCGCCGGCCACGCCGGTCCGTCGGTCGGGATACTGGCCATTCGCGTGGCCATGGCCGCCAGCGCGATCGTCGGCATCGCATACCTGGTCATCGCGGTCGTCGTCGCCGTGGTCGTGTCGGACAACCTGACTTCGGAGATCGACCGCAACCTGGCCCTGCACCTGGCCGGATTGGGCAACGTAAGCCAGCCGGGCGGGCCGGACGTCGGCCCGGGCGGACCAGGGTCGTTCGATCCGACGCGCCTGGACCCCGGGCACTTCCAGGTCTTGCAATGGGTAGTCAACGCGGACGGGACCGCCAGCGGCCAGGGTCTGAGCAGCATCCTGTCCCTTCCGGCGGAAGATGGGGCCGTGACCGCGCCGACGACCGTCTCGATCGAGGGTGTGAGCTACCGAATTGCCGGCCGAGTCGACGGCACTCTGCGGGTGGTTGTCGGACAGTCGATGGAGGGCGTCTCCCAGACCGAGTCCTACCTGCTCGTGGCCGAGCTGGGGATCGGTTGCGCGCTACTGATCGTCGTCTTCCTGGGATCGGTGGTGATCGGTCGCCGAGTGGCTCTGCCGATCGAGCGTGCCCGTCAGCGCCAGCTCGAGTTCACGGCCGATGCTTCCCATGAGCTCAGGACGCCGCTCTCTGTGATCGAGGCTCAGGCCACACTGGCCCTGGCCCGAGGTCGCGATGCCACCTGGGATCACGCAGCGTTCGGTCGCATCGATGTCGAGCTCAAGCGTTCCCGGCGACTCGTCGACGACATGCTCTGGCTCGCCCGTTTCGATTCGACAGGCGGGCAGCCTGCGGCCGAGCCGGTCGACCTCCGAGTCCTGGCCGCCCAGACGGCCGATCGGTTCGGTGCCGTGGCCGAGACTCGCGGGCAGCATCTCGAGGTGCGAGCGGGTTCCTCGGAATCCGACGAGATAGTCACCGCTCCGCCGGACTGGCTCGATCGGCTGGTCGGCATCCTCCTGGACAATGCCTGCCGGTACTCGCCCCAGGGCGGATCCATCACCGTGGGCGTGGCCGGCGAGGGACGGCGCGTCCGTCTGACCGTGGACGACTCGGGCCCGGGCATCCCGGAAGCGGAGCGAGGCCGCATCTTCGACAGATTCCACCGCGCCACCGATCAGCCGGGCGGCGCCGGTCTGGGCCTGGCCATCGCCGATGCGATCGTCCGCGCCACCGGAGGCCGATGGCAGATCGGCACCTCGGCCGCCGGCGGGGCGAGTGTCAGCGTCAGCTGGCCCCGTTCGATGAGCGGCCACCTCGACTCCCGCCCCGGCCAGTAGCTCGGCCCGCCGCCGCTCATCGGCCGGCGCCTCGTAACCCGTTCGACAGCATGGTCGGGCGAGAGTGTTGGCACACCAACACTCAGGAGACACCACCATGACGACGCCAACGGAGCGTGCGATAGTCCCTCAGCCCGCCAGCCAGGAGGTTCCGGTGTGGCAGCCCGACGTGATGCCCGCCGAGCCGGCGGCGCCCGCCGAGCCGGCCACCGATGATCCGGCAACCAACACCGCACCGTCGACCGACGCGCCTGCCGCGCGACCAGCCCAGTTGCGGCGCGCCAGCTCGGTCTCGGTTCTGCTCGCCATCTCGGCGATGATCGCCCTCAGCGGTGTGGCCTTCGCGGTTGGGCGCGCGACCGCGACCGGGCAGACCGGCACGGGCCAGACCAACAACGGAGTGGTCGGCCAGAACGGAGCGCCCGCCTTCGGGGCCAACGCCAGTGGCGACCCCGGTTTCGGCCGCGGCGGGCCCGATGACGGCCTCGGCCTGCGTCTCGGCGCGGGCACGGTCACCGGCACGGTCGTGAGCGTCACGTCGAGCTCGATCACGATCCAGCCCGCCAACGGTGGCACGGTCACGGTGGCTACCGGCTCCGCGACCACATATCACGCTCAGACATCCGCCACGAGCGCCGACGTGACCACCGGCGCCACGGTCATCGTCCAGACCTCCGGCGTCGTGGCGGACTCCGGCTCGGCTGCGGCCAGCGCCAGCCCCGGCGCCGCCGGGGCCCAGACCGCCTCGGACGTGACGATCACGGGCAAGTAGCTTTCACGGCATGTGGGCGCGGGCGGTTCGGATGGATCGTTCGCGCCCGCTCCATCTGACCGCTGTGCGTTCGACGGCAGGTTCCGGGCTACAGGCGCCGGACGACGATCGACCTTGCCACGCTGTCGTGCCAGGCCCTCTTGAACGGATCGTTCGCCGCCATGGCCGCTGAGATGATGCCCAGCGGAAAGGCCACGGTGACGACGAGGAAGATGATGTAGCGGACCAGGACCTCGCCCACGCCGAGGTCCTGCCCGGTGGACGCGCGGACGATTCGCAGGCGCAGCGCCTTCTGCCCGGGCGTGGCTCCGAAGACATACCAGCAGGCCGGGCTATAGGCCAGCGCGACCAACCACCACATGACCCCGACGGCGGTCGCGGCCGGGTCGGCCTGGCGCGACGAACTGGTGGCGCCGGCGGCCGACAGGGCCAGACTGACCGCGAAGAGGCACACGATGAGGATCGCGGCGTCAAGGATGAGGGCCCCGAACCGAGTGCCTATGCCGCCCCACACCACGCCGGGGGCCGGTCCCGCAGGTGCGTACAGTGCCGGCCTGAACCCCGGCTGGTGTCCCCAACCGGGCGGTGCATAGGGTCCGCCCCAGGGGCCGGGCTGATAGGGCGGCTGAGGCGCCTGCGGCGCCGTGGGGCCGGCGGTGGCGTCACCCTCAGGAACGGTCGAGTCAGCGCCGCCCAGCCCGTCCTCGACCATCGTGCGCCCCTTGGCGACCGCGATGCCACATGCATCGCACCGCGCGTCATGGTAGCAGCGGCTCGGACCCAGGAGGGTCCCGCCCGAGTTCGCGCAACTTTCCTCCGATTCAGGAATCATTAAGAGGCGCAGCCCACACTCGCCGCAAACATCTCCCGTGCGAAAGGTCTGCACACATGAGTCGCAAGGTCGTCTGGCGTCTTCTCGGGCTCCTGGTCGGCGTTCTGGCACTGGCGATCATCGGGGTCGTCGCCTACAAACTGGGCGCCAACGCCAGCCACGGCGGGGCCCAGACAGCCTTCGGCCCGATGAGAGGCTTCGGCAGGATGGTCGGCTTCGATGGCGGCTTCGGCCTGTGGGGCTTGATCCCGCTGCTGCTCCTGGGCCTCCTTGTCGTTGGGCTGGTAGCGGTTCTGGCAACACCGATCGGCCGGCCCACGCCCCCGTCCACGCCGCCCATGCCGGGCCCAGGGGTGGCAAGCTCAGGCGTGGCAAGCTCAGGCGTGGATGGGCTGCAGCAACTCACGGAGATGCACACCCGGGGCGACTTGACGGACGAAGAGTTCAGCGCCGCGAAGCGCCGACTGCTCGGACTTTGATGTCCACTGCACTCAAACCGCGGCGCCAGCGTACCGTTTGGGCCCCGAAATCGCGCTTGGGCGGAGGCGTGACGATTGGCATCACACACGCCGTCTTCTGCGGCCGGCCTGGACAGGGCCCGCATCATGGCGGTAGACTCCTGAACGTTAGGAAGAGCCGCTGGGTCGATGTTTCCTGCGGCCGATGGCTGCCACTGCGTGGCCCAACGAGGGATTCAACTGCTACTCTGATGTCGACTACGTGTCGCCCGCCGGCTTGTGCCAGCGGGATCGGCCTTCTGCCGGCCCTGGCAGAGTAGTCATAAGGAGGTGAACCCGGAGGAACAGCGCGCTGCCCAAAACGTGGCTGTTCGGCCCGGATCGCGGCGTTCGACCGGATCGGGCCCCTTTACGCGCCACGAGCCCAAGTGGCATCAACAGGAGAGAACTTGTGAGAAACCCCACTAAGATCCTCGCCGCAGTAGCGGTAGTTGCGATCGTCGCCTCGGCGTGCAGCAGCTCAACCGCGACCGCGACGCCGGCTACGACCACCACCCCGACCCTCGCGCTGCCGACCACAGCGGCGTCGGCTCCGGCCTCGGCCGCCGCCCCGGTCTCCCTCAGCGTCGGCGATTTCGACGCTGCCTTCACCGCGATGGCGCAGGTCAAGAACATCGGCGGCAGCGGCATGGTTG
>PLNK01000092.1 GCA_003142755.1 Chloroflexota bacterium
AGGCGCGGCCAACTCCGCGCCCGGCATTCTGGCCGACCTCGACGCGGGGCGGGTTCGGGCCGCTCATCCGGACCCGACTGCCCCCGGAGGCTGGCGCGTGGATTCGGCCGTCCAGGCCGCGATCCTGAGCCTGTTCGCCAACCGCGAGACCCGGACCTGGGACCTCGATGGAGCGCTCCAGTTTCGCGACCGCGTGGGCCTGCCGCTCAAGGGTTTGATCGACACGCCCGAGGCCCAAGCCGCGCTGGCAGCCGGCAAGCCGTGGCGGGTCGTGCCCGGTGGCACGTCGGTTCGCGGCGGCGTCTACCTGGCGGCCGGCGTGACCATCATGCCGCCCTCGTACATCAATATCGGAGCCTGGCTCGGCGAGGGCACGATGGTGGACTCGCACGTGCTCGTCGGGTCGTGCGCCCAGATCGGGTCGCGGGTGCATCTCTCCGCCGGCGTCCAGATCGGCGGCGTCCTGGAGCCGGCCGGCCGGCGCCCCGTGATCGTCGAGGACGAGGCCTTCGTCGGCGCCCAGGCGGCGCTGCTGGAGGGCGTTCTGGTGCAGCGCCGCGCGGTCATCGCCGCCGGCGTCATCCTGACCGGCACCAGCCGCCTCTACGACCTGGCCCGCGACCGAGTCATCGTCGGGACGCTCGACGAGCCGCTGGTGGTCCCGGCCGGAGCCGTTGTGGCGCCCGGTGTCCGCCACGTGGCCGGCGAGTTTGCGGCAGCCAACGGCCTGGCTCTGTCGGCCGCGATCGTGGTCAAATACCGCGACGAGCGTACCGACGCTCGGGTGGCTCTCGAGGAGGCTCTGCGGTGACCGGTACGTCGACAACTGGCGCGGGTGCGGCCGGCAGACCCGACGGCATCCTGAACGCGGGCCTGCTGGCGGGCCTCTCGCCGGCCGCCCTGGCCGAGGAGTTCGGCACGCCGTTCTTCGTCTACGACCTCGACATGGTGGGCCGGCGCGTCGAGGCCCTCCGGGCGATCCTGCCACGCGGCTTCCGGATCGCGTTTGCGGTCAAGGCCAATCCGTCGCTGGCCGTCTTGGCACACCTGCGTCGATGCGGCGTCGGGGCGGACGTAGCCTCCGGCGGCGAGCTGGAAACGGTTCTGCGGGCCGGTTTCGAACCGGCGTCGATCGCCATGACCGGGCCGGGCAAGCGCGACCAGGAGCTGGCCGCGGCCGTTGCGGCCGGTATCGGCTTCATCACCGTGGAGTCGCCGGGCGAACTGCGCCGCCTCGAGGCGGTCGCCGCGAAGGCCGGTCGGCGGCAACCGATCCTGCTCCGCCTCGCCGTTTCGGAGGATGCCCGCCTCGAGACAGTCCGGATCATCGGCGGCGTCGAAGGCAAGTTCGGCATGCCGCTCCAAACGCTGATCGAGACGGCACGGGCCGCGGCCGGCTCGCAGCACGTGGAGCTGCTGGGCATCCACGCCTTCGGCGCGTCCAACGTGCGCGACGCCGAGCAGCTGGCGGCTCACGTCTCCGAGCTGGTCGACGTCGGCCGGCGGGTGGCCGCCGAGACGGGCACGCCACTGCGCCTGGTTGACGCAGGCGGCGGCCTGGGCATCCCCTACTCCGACGGCGAACGGTCGCTCGATCTGGCCCGGCTGGGGCGGCGCCTGGGCGAGTTGAGGGTGCGCTGGGATTCGGACGGCGACCTGCGCCAGGTGGAACTGGTGCTCGAGCCGGGGCGGTTTCTGGTGGGGCCCGCCGGCGCGTACGTGGCGAGGGTCGTCGACGTCAAGGGGCCGGACTCGGCGCCTGTGGCAATTCTCGACGGCGGCATCAACCACCTGCTCCGGCCGGCGCTGATCCAGAGCGAGCACCGCCTCGCGGTATTGGCGCCCGACGGTTTGCGGGCGATGGTCCGCACCACGGTGGCCGGCCCGCTGTGCACCGGACTCGACGTCTTCACGACCGACGCGATGCTGCCGCGGCCGCGAGTCGGCGATCTCATCGCCGCGATGGACACCGGCGCCTACGGCTTCACCGAATCGATGCCGTTCTTCCTATCGCACCCGACGGCCGCGGAAGTAGCCGTTCACCACGGGCGCGCCCAGCTCATCCGGCCCCGGATCATGCCGGTCGAGTGGCTCGATCGACAGCTCAATCCGGACTGGTAGGCGCGCCGCCCAAGCGGCGAGGGCTAGTAGCTGGCCTCGTCGATGCGGACTTTGCCCTTGAACTTCCAGTAGATGAAGCTCGAATAGGCCACCACGATGGGCATCCCGATGAGAGCCACGATCAGCATGATCGTGAGCGACGTGTCCGAGGAGTGGGCGTTGTCGACGGTCAGACTCCGAGCCGCCTCGACGGCCGGGACCAGGTTCGGGTAGAGGGCCGCTCCGGCCGTGGCGGCCAGACCGGCCACAACCAGGCTGGTGAAGAGGAACGCCCGGCCGTTGTGATTGAACCGGAAGGCGAGGAACACGTAGAACAGGACGTTGGCGGTCAGTAGCGGACCGACCCAGGCCAGCGGGCTGGCGAAGTTGTCGAAGACGCGCCTGGCGTCCGACCGCGCCACGAGGGCAGCGCCGATCCAGACCATCGCGACGGCAAGCACGGCCGCAAGTACGAACCGCCGCGCCCTGGCTTGGAGCTCGCCCTCCGTCTTGAGCGCGAGCCAGGCCGAGCCCTGCATGATCGCCAGGCTCAAGGTCAGGAATCCCGTCGTGAGTGAGAACGGATTGAGCAGCCCGACGAAGCCGCCCCGGTACACGCCGCCGGCATCGATCGGGATGCCGCGCAGCAGGTTGCCGAGGACGACGCCGAACAGGAACGCGGCCAGCGTCGATCCGAGCGAGAAGCCGATGTCCCAGCCGAGGCGCCACAGCCGGGCGGTCTCCTTGCTGCGGAACTCGATCGAGATCGCGCGCAGGATCAGCGAACCGAGCAGCAGCACCATGGCCAGGTAGAAGCCCGAAAAGACGGTCCCGTACACGAGCGGGAACGCCGCGAACAACGACCCGGCGCCGGTGATCAGCCAGACTTCGTTGCCGTCCCATACAGGACCGATGGCATTCAGAACCTGGCGCCGTTCGCTGTCGGTCCGGGCGACGATCAGATGAAGCGCCCCCGCGCCGAGGTCGAAGCCGTCGAGGATCGCGTAGCCGGCGAACAGGATGCCGATGATCAGGAACCAGACGGTCGAGAGCTGCACGTCAGCGTCCTCCCTTGTCAGTGGAGTCCGTGGCCGGAAGGGCGGCGACCGGTACCACCGGCGAAGGCACCGAAGCGACCTCCGCGCCGGGCTCGGGACCGCGACGTATCTCCTTCGTCAGGGCGTAGATCCACAGGAAGAAAAGGAGGGCGTAGAGCAACAGGATGGCAACGAGAGAGACCGAAACGTCGGTCGCCGAAACCCCCGGCGACGTGCCCGCCGACACCATCATCAAACCTTGGACGATCCACGGCTGGCGCCCGACCTCGGCGGTCATCCAGCCCAGCTCGGTGGCGATGATCGGCGCCGGGATGGCAATCACCGCAAGCCACAGCCACCAGCGATGCTTCTCGATCGATCGGCGCCACAGGAAGAAGACCCCGATGAGCATCAGCAGCAGCATCGCCGCGCCGAGTCCAACCATCAGGTGGAAGCTCATGAACGTCTCGGCCACGGGCGGCCAGAGCGACTTGTCGGACTGCTGATCGAGGCCCGTGATCGTGCCGTTCGGATCGAGGTCGGACATCAGGCTGAGACCGTAGGGGATCTCGACATATGTTCCGGTCGAAGAGCAGTCCTGGCTGGGCGGCATGCCGATCAGCGCCAGACCCTCGCCCTTCGCCGTGTTGCAGACGCCCTCCATGGCCGCGAACTTGAGCGGCTGATTGGCCTGGACCTCGCGAGTCTGGAGATCACCGGTGGCGAACATCCCGCCCGCGCCAAGGAACGCGACCACCACACTCAAGCGCAACGCGAACGAGGTGACGTCGGAGCCGCGGCCGCGCAACACGTACCAGGCCGAGATGCCCATCAGGAAGAACGCCCCGACGACGTAGCAGGCCGTCACGGTGTGGAAGAAGCGGGGCAGCGTCGACGGATTGAAGACCGCCTGGAAGAAGTCGGTGAGTTGGACCTTCTGCACGCCGTTGGCGTCGGTCACGAGCTTGAAGCCGGCGGGGGTCTGCATCCACGAGTTGGCGACCAGGATCCAGAAGGCCGACAGAGTGGTGCCGCCGAATACGAGCAGGCCGGCGATCCAGCGCACGGTCGAGCCGACCCGGTCGCGACCGAAGAGCACGATGCCGACGAAAGCCGACTCGAGGAAGAACGCCGAGATGCCCTCGGCCGCCAGCGGCACACCGAGGATGTCGCCGACGAAACCCGAGAAGCGCGACCAGTTCGTGCCGAACTGGAACTCCATGACGATGCCGCTCACGACGCCGATGACGAACGTGACCGCGAACAGCTTCGTCAGGAACACCGAGAGACGGTCGTAGAGATCGCGCTTCGTCCACCACCGGAGCGTCTCGACTATGGCGATCAACGCGGCCAGGCCGATCGTGACCGCCGGGAATATGAAGTGGAAGCTGATTGTCAGCGCGAACTGCAGGCGATCGAGCTCAACGACGTCCACGCGCTTCTCCTCGCACGACGACAGGGCGGCCGGGGGCAGCCGCGGGGCCATACGGGTCGGGGCCAGCGGCTAAATAGAAGTGTTGAACTTCACATTACGTGAGGCAAGGGCCTGACGTGGCGCTGTGGCGCGGTTCGGGACGGTTCTACCGGGTCAGGGCGTGAAGTAGCCCGTGACGTCCACGACGATCTGTGTCCTGGCCCCCGGAATGTGGAAGTACACGACGCCCAGGCTGCCGTCGCCGGCCAGGCTGACATCGAAGCCGTTGGCCCGTATGTCGTTGAGGGGGAAGTTGAGCGTCGAGGTCAGGGCCGGCGTGGAAGGCGCGACCGGCGCCGCTGTCAGGTAGCCTGCCGCCGTCTGGTCGACCACCGTCAGGTTGCCCGAAATGGCCACGGCGGTGCTGGCGATGTGACCCTGCCCGGCGACCGGCACGACCATCGGATGAGCCACGAGGACCGGGCCTGCAATCGGCAGCCCGTAGCGCGTGTCCGCGACTCGCATCGGGTCGATCGGCACGAAGCGCGAGCCACTGGTGCCGTTGACGAAGTAGCCGGTCACGTCGAAGACGACGTCGGTGGTCGACCCCGGCGTCCCTTCCCACACGAAGCTCAACGAGCCGGTGTCGCTCAGGGCCACGGTCACTCCGTCAGCCTTGGTATCGCCCGCGACCGAGTTGACCATCGAAACATTGACCGACACCGGATTGCTCGGCAGCGAAGGCCCGACGAATGCCCAGCCGGCGCTCGAGGGCAGCACTACGGTGAGGTTGCCCGTGACGGCGACGGCGCCCGCCGGCACGAGCGAACCGGTGATCTGGAGCGGGTGCGCGACGTTGTTGCTGAACTTGCCGCTCAAGCCCGTTCCATTCCTGGTGTCCAGGACGCGCGTTGGTGTCAGCGTCTTGAACGTCGCACCCGAGTCGTCGGCGGTGAAGTAGCCGGTCACGTCGAAGACCAGATCGGTCGTGCCCGGCGAGGAGAAGGCTCGGCCGGGGCAGTAGACGATGGCCAAACGACCGCTCTGGTCCAGCGCCACCGTTACGTTGTTGGCCCGGTTGTCGCCCACAGGGAAGTTGAGTGTGGACGAAGTGGGCTGGTTGGTCGGCGCAGGGCCGACCGAGACATAGCCCAGGCTCGACTGGTTCGTTACGGTGAGGATGCCCGTGATCGCAAGTGCGTTGCTCGGGACGTTGCCCCGACCCGTGACCTGCAGCAGCCGCGGCGCTCGGCTGGAGAACGTCCCTGCCAGCCCGTTGCCTGTACGCGTGTCCAGGATTCGGGCCGGTGCGATGGCATGGAACGTCGTGGGCCCATAAGAGATCGGCGGCGCGAATACCTCGGCCGAAGCGAGGTATCCGTCGTTGGCGCTGCCGTGGCCACCGATCGCGAGAACGGAGCCGTCCGTCAGCAACACTGCCGAGTGGAAGAGCCTGCCGGAGATCATTCCGCCGGTGGTCGTCCACCGCCCCGAGGCGGGGTCGAAGATCTCGCTCGAGCCGGTGCTTGCGCCCGCCGAAAGACCGCCGGCGGCGAGGACCCAGCCGTTGCTCAGCAGGGTGAGCGTCTGGCCGTAGCGTGGCGTGCTCATGCTGCCGGTTAACGTCCAGTGACCGCTCGCCGGGTCGTAGATCTCGGCGCTGGCCAGCGGCGTACCCGCCGCATCTGAGCCGCCTGCGACCAGGATGCGCCCGTCCTTGAGCGCGACCGCCCCGTGATCGAAGCGCGCCACGTTCATCGACTCGATCGCAGACCAGCCCGAGCCCGCCGCGTAGATGGCCGCCGCGTTCGTGGCCGCACTGCTGCCGCTGCTGCCGTCGTCGCCGCCCGCGGCCAGGATCCGCCCGTCGCCCATCGTCGTTGCCGTGAGCGCGTACCGACCCGCGCCCGGCAAGGACGGGCCTGCGCTCCAACCGCCACCCGACGCGGAGTAGATGTCGACGGCGTTGGTGGTGAGGGCGTCGCTGCCATCCATGCCGCCGATCACGAGCAGATCCCCGTTCGCGAGTTGCGCGCCGGCGCCGTAGGCGTGGACGTGGGCCATGGCCGGCGTTTTGGTCCAGGTTCCGGCCGTTGAGTCGTAGAGGTCGCCGAAGCCGTAGTAGCCCACGTCCCCCGCGCCGCCGGCGAACAGCGCCTGGCCGTTGGGCAGCAGCGCCGCAACGCCGCCGGCCTCGGCCTGGCCGATCGAGCCGGCCGCCGCCCACGTCCCAGCAGTTGGAGTCCAGCGCTCGGCCGTGGCCGTGGCCGTCACTCCGTCGGTGCCGCCGGCCGTGAGCACGCTTCCGTCACCGAGCCGGACCGCCGGGGCGAAACTCCGGACCTGGGTCAGCGAGCCGGTGGCCGCCCACGTACCTGGCGACGACGACGCGCCGGTCACGGGCTGCGACGAGACCGACGCGCCGATGCCTACAAGAAGGGCCGCTGCAAGAGCGAGCCGGGCGATCTTAGGGACGAGTCTGCCGGTTGTCATCCCCGCCAGTGTGCCCTGCCAGCACTCGCTCGCGCAACTCGGCAAGGGTCCGGGGCCACCCGTCCGGTCGAGGTCCGGCCGAATCAAGGGCCACGGATCGCCGGATTCGGCGCCGTGGCCGCTCGCACGCCTCGCGGACGTGCTACAACCTCGGCGTGAGCAGCATTGGCCGCCGGCATCACATCGAGTGGCTCTCCCGACGGTCCGACGGCGCCGCACAGATTCCCCCGGTCTTCGTCCTGGGGGTCGTCATGATGGCCGCCGTGGTCGGCGGGCTGATGCTTCGCTCCGTGGTGGCGGGCTCGTCTGCCACGCCGGCCGGCACCGTGGGGGCGCTGGCGGTTGTTCCGGCCACTGCAGCCGGCAGCCGGCTGACCGGCAACGTTGCCTCGCCATCGGCGAGTCTGCCCGATTCGACCTCGATGCCCGGCGTCGCGAGTTCGGCGGCAAGCTCTCCCCCGGGCGTGGCCATCCTGACCGGCTACGCCTGGCCACTGGACAAAGCCATGATCACGCTCCCGTTCGGGCCCACTAGCTGGGGCGAGTTCATCGTCAACGGCCAGCTCTTTCACGACGGCGTGGACATGGCGACGTTCTGCGGCGACTACGTTCGGGCCGCCCACTCCGGCACGGTCCTCGCCGCCAGCCGCCAATACGACGAGTTCATGGGCTGGGTCGGCAGTCTGACGCCATATCACAACCTGCTCGACACCAAGCACTGGTGGAACAGCCTGCCGATCACCGTCGTGATCGACGACGGCGACGGCTATCGGAGCATCTATGCCCACGAATCCAAGGTCATCGTCGCGCCGGGCCAGACGGTCGTCGCCGGCCAGGTCATCGGCTACGAGGGAATGACGGGCAACGCCACCGGCTGCCACGTCCATTTCGGCCTCTTCAGCCCCACCGAGATCGCGACCTTCGAGATGGACCCGACCATCGTCAAGAAGGACCTCGTGCCCACCGCAGAGATCGCTCGAATCGATCCTTTGCTGGTGCTGCCCTTCCGCTGCGAGGTCGAGGAGATGCGGGCGTTGCGGCCGGCCGAGGCGGTCGGGTGCCCACCACTGCCGACGCCGACTCCCGCGGCCAAGGCCACGAAGACGCCCGCGCCGACCGAGCAGCCATCCGCGTCTGCCTCGCCCTCGGGGCCGGCGACCGGCCTCTGACGCTCGGCTACTCCACCCGACCGTAGCGACGGGCCACGAGCGCGTAGGCGGGCAATCGCGCCAGGGCGGCGCTGAGTGGCACGGCCGGCGCGCCGTCCCGGCCCACGACCGCCAGCAGCGAATCCGTGGCGGTGGCTTCGGCCGGCCGGGCATCGATCTCGGCCAGGTCCACAGCCACTCGGCCCGGGTCCGGCGGGCCCAGCTCGGTTCTCGCAGCCGCCTGCTCCGCTGCCCGTTCGCCGGCCTCGTAGGACCGCCGCTGCTCCGCCTCGGCGTGCCAGCGGGGTCGTCGCAGCAGGATCGCCGCCCAGCCCCGCCCGACTTCGGGGGTGACCGTACCGTCGCCCGGCGCGGGTCGGTCGGAGAGCGCCTCGCCCCTGGCCCACAGCGCCGCTTGATGCAGCAAGGCGTATTCGTCGAGGTCCGCGTAGTGGCCCAGATCGTCGGCCGGCGACCCGTCGCCGAAGATCGCCAGGATGCTCGGTCGGAAGACGTCCGCCAGATCGAGGTCGATGGCGCGCACCGACCGGTGGTAGTAGATCTGCTGATACATGAACAGGCGCGCCGTCAGGAACATCTCGAGCGCCCCAAGGCCGGGCTCGTAGAGCGACAGCCCACCGGGCCCGACGAAGCTGTAGCGGCGCAGACGCTCGACGTCCACGGGCCCGGTCGAGACACCGATCAGGTACGCGTCGCGGCGCACATAGTCGAGGTTGTCGACCGTGAAGACGCCCGACAGCANNGGAGCGCGTCCCGCTCGGGCACGGCTCCGGGCGCCCGCCGGATGGCCCCGATCATCTGGCCCAACTCGCGCTCGATGATGAGCTGCGAGAGGTCCTCGTGGGTCAGGCTCTTGTGCGTCCGGCGCGGGTCCGCGGGCGCTGGGAAGTGGCACAGCACGTGCTCGTCGAAGAAGTGCGCGAAGGGCCCGTGGCCGACGTCGTGGAGAAGCCCGGCCAGCCGCATCGTCTCGACGACCAGCCCCTCGGTGGGCGGAAGCGTGGCGGGTTCGGCGGCCGCCAGTGAGGCCCGGAGGCTCGGATAGAGATGGCGGGCCCACAAGCCTGCTTCGTGCATGACCCCCAGGCTGTGGGTGAAGCGGCTGTGCTCGGCCGTGGGGAAGACCCAGCGCGCGCTCTGGAGCTGGCTGATGCGCCGCATCCGCTGCAGCCAGGCCGAGTCGAGCAGGTCGCCCTCCGCCGCCTCTTCGGGGCCGAGGCCGAGCCGGCGTGCGCGCTCGGGCGTGAGCCGCTTGGACAGCTCGATATAGCCGTGGATCGGGTCGCTGATGAGGTTCAGCGCCCACAGCTGCGGATGCGCGCCG
>PLNK01000009.1 GCA_003142755.1 Chloroflexota bacterium
TTCCATGACCGCCGCCACAAAGACAAACACGACGAGAATGTTGATGCCGGCGATCGTGTCCGTATGGCGCACGATGGCGGCAAGGCCGACGATCCGGCGGATGAGAACGGCCACGAGCGCGGAGCCGGCGAGGATCGCGAACAGTCTTAGCCCGAGCCTTAGCGGGGCGAGCGTCAGCGCAGGACCGATGACCGCCCGGGCGAAGAGCGGCGCCGTGAACGGGGTCAGCGCCGTGCCGGCGACCAGCGTGACGAGCACGAGTGTGGCGTCGAGCCCCAGCAACGCGGCAAGGGCGGGACTCGCCATCATCGGCGAGGCGACCGCCTGAAGCATGAGCGCGAGGAAGAGGTCGGGCGAGCGACCGTCGAGGCCGATGGCGAGACAACCGGCGCCAAACACGGCGGGGACCGCCAGCGTCGTCCAGGCCGTCGCCGCGAGCACGAGGGCGGGCCGACCCAAGTAGCTCTGCAACGCGGCCGGGTCCACCCGCAGGAAGGCGAGGCACAACAGCACGAAGATCGCCTCGGTGACAAACGGCTTGAGCAGGGCGTCGAGCGGCGGGACCGCAATGCCGATAAACACGAGCGCGGCAATCGCCCGCGTGCCCTGCCGGCCGAGCCACGCCAGCCCCGCCGCCGGTGCATCGAAAACAGCCACGCGCAAGAATCCCACCGATACCTCCCCCGCACACAACCCGCATACTCCAAAGCCACAGGCATCCGCAGGTCGGCTATACTACGCCGCGCGGAATAATGGCTACACATATGTCGGAGAACGGCGGGGGGAGTATGGCAAGCGCGAGGGGCAGAGGCAAGCGAAAGCCGCAGGATCCTGTGAGGTGACGGCCCGGCCCACTGAACCCGGACCCGCGCGCGACCCGAGTCCCCCTCCGGCACCGAGTGGAGTGGTCCGGAGAAGAGAAGATATGACAGATGATGCTACGTCCGTATTACGTCGACTGGTGGCGGAGAATGTTACCGATTATGTACACATTATGGTACACTCCTGTGCAACATAGATCATCGGACGAGGAGGGAGCACCATGAAGTTCGTTGCCATCCGGGAACTGCGTAGCAAGACCGCCTCCATTCGCCAGGATCTGGCGCAGGCACGCGAAATCGTCCTCACCGCCAACGGACGGCCTTTCGCGGTCATGACGCCCGTCAGCCCTGACACGGTGGAAGAGGAGATTCAGGCCATTCGCCGCGCCCGGACACGCGCCGCGNNCCATGAAGAGAGTCGTACTGGACACCAATGTCCTTGTCGCCTCTCTCCTCCAGCCCGTCGGTCGCTGTGGGCGTCTGCTGGATCTCGTCGTCGACGGCGCGGCGGAGGCGTGCGTCGACGATCGGATCCTGGCGGAATACGCGGAGGTGCTGACCCGTCGAAAGCTCCATCTGCCGCCCGAGAAGGTCCAGACACTCCTGGAGTTCTTCCGGCAGAGCGGGATCCCCGTGATTGCCCACCCGCTCGCCGTGACCCTTCCCGATCCCGATGATCTCGCCTTCCTGGAGGTGGCAGCCTCCGGGGAGGCCCTCCTGGTCACGGGCAATCAGCGCCATTTTCCAAGAGCAGCAACCGGAGCCGTCTCCGTCCTCAGCCCCGCCGAATGCCTCGAAGCCCTTCGAAAGCGTGCCTGATTTCATCGACTCCGCGAATCAGTCCGGATAGCCGAAATACAAGGCCGGCGCGTGCGTTCGAGTCCTGGTTGGCTCCCCGGTAAGGACTCGAACCCGGCCGAAGGCTGCGCCTATTCGATCAAGACGAGGCCGTAGTAGTTGTCCTCGCAGGACTCGTCTCGCACCACCTCGATCGGGAAGCCGTTGGCGCGGACGGTGGCGAAGACGTCGATGCCGCAGGCCTCCATGGATGGTCGAGCCTCATCGGCTCGAATGCACCCCTCGAAGTTACATGCCTTGCACAGGCGACACGGTCCCGCGCCGAAGCCCAACGCCTTGTAGAAACCGGAGAGGAAGATCTCGCGCTCCAGCGCCGCTGCGATCTTCGTCGGTCGCTTGTCTCCCCGACAGTGGATCAAGAGCGCCTGCGCGTAGCACGCCACGACTGCGGCAGTCTGCTCCGGGGTGGGCGTATGCGGTGGACAGCACAGATTCGATCCCCAGCCTCCGCATCCGTACTGGCACTTCAACCGCACCCAGGGGGCGGTGACGACCGAGTCGGCCCGGATCAGCTTCGCCTCCACCGCGCCAAGCTCGCAGGCCCGCCGTACGAATGTTTTCAATTGGGGACTCGTTTTCATGACGACCCTCTCATCCGCCTCGAAGAGATTCGGACGATAGCACGAAGCCCCCTCGGGACCTCCGAGGGGGCTTCGTGTCGACTTGCTCTGCGCAGGCTACTTCTTCTTGGTCTCCGGCTTCGGGGCGGGCTTGCTCTTCTCCGGTGCCTTCTTCGTTCCACATCCACAGGCCATGACTCTTCCTCCCTTCAGAACCAACCGGTCAGAGGAAACTAGCGGCCCACCCGCTTCCTGGCGGCCGCTCTTGGCGCCTTCTTT
>PLNK01000094.1 GCA_003142755.1 Chloroflexota bacterium
CCCGGCACGGCTGCCACCTGCTCGAGCGGCGCCTCGCGAACCCGCTTGGCCGAACCGAATACGCGCAGCAGGGCGGCGCGTCGCTTGGGGCCCACGCCGGGCAGGTCGTCGAATGCCGATCGAATGGCAGCCTTGGCCCGCAGCGAGCGGTGATATGTGATCGCGAAGCGGTGGGCCTCGTCGCGAAGACGCTGCATCAGGTACAGCGCCGGCGAGGTCGTGGGTAGCAGCACGGGCTCGTCGCGATCCGGCAGGAAGATCTCTTCGCGCTCCTTGGCCAGCCCCACTACCGCCAGATCGTGGTAGCCCAGCTCGTCGAGGACTTCCTTCGCCGCGGACAGCTGGCCCTTGCCGCCGTCGATGACCACGAGGTCGGGCAGCTGCCAGCGCAACTCTTCCTCATTGCCTTCCTCGCCTGTCCTGGCCCGATGGAAGCGGCGCCGCAACACCTCCTGATGGCTGGCGAAATCGTTCGCGCCAACCACTTCCTTGATGCGGAAGCGACGGTACTCGCCGGTGCGGGGCCGGCCGTCCTCGAAGACGACCATGCTGCCGACCGACTGGGCCCCAGCGAAGTTGCTGATGTCGTAGCACTCGATCCGGAGCGGGGCCACGGGCAGGTCGAGCGCCTGGCCCAGCTCCTCGAGCGCGGCGAGGGTCTTGCCCTGGTCCGCCAGCCAGCGGGCATGCTCGCGGGCGAGGGTCTCCGTGGCGTTGCGCGTGGCCAGCGCCAGCAGCTCGCGCTTGTCGCCGCGCTGCGGGACGTGGAAGCGGACCGTGGTCCCGCGACGGGTCGTGAGGTAAGCCTCCAGGTCGGCGGACTCATCCGGAGCGCAAGGCACGAGCACGGCCGGCGGGATGGACGTGGCGCGCTCGTAGTACTGCTTCACGAAGCCCGCCAGCACAGTGGCGTCGTCTGTCTCGCGCGGGGCGTCGAGCAGGTACACGTCGCGCCCCACCATCTTCCCGCCCCGAACCGCGAAGAGCTGGACGGCGGCCTGCGTGTCCTGGCGGGCCAGCCCCAGCACGTCCTCCTCGGTCGTGGCGTGAGCGGCCATCTTCTGGCTCTCCATCGTCCGCTCCACGGCCCGGACCTTGTCTCTGAGCGCCGCTGCCCGCTCGTACTGCGTGGCCTCGGAGGCGGCCTGCATCTGGCGCGTCAGTTCGCGGGCCACGACTTCCTGTCGGCCCTCGAGGAACCGCTCGATCTGCTCGATGTCGGTCCGGTAGTCGGCCTTGCTGATGTAGCCGACGCATGGCGCCTGGCAGCGCTTGATGTGGTACAGCAGGCAGGGCCGTTCGATTGCCTTGCGGCCCTCGTGGATGTCCAGCCCGCACGTCCGAAACGGGAAGATGCGCCGGATGAGGTTCATGGCCTCGTCGACACTGCTCGCCGACGCATACGGCCCGAAGTACCGGCTGCCGTCGGCCGGGAGCTTGCGCGTCCGTTCGACCCTCGGGAATTCGTCGCCGGTGATCTTGATGAACGGGTAGCTCTTGTCGTCCTTAAGCCGGACGTTGTAGCGCGGTCGGTAGCGCTTGACGAGGTTGATCTCGAGCAGCAGCGCCTCGCTGACCGAGTCGGTCATCGTGTATTCGAGGTCGACGATCTTGTCGATGACCGTGCGAATGAGGTGTATCTCGCCGCCGGCGGCCTGCTTCTGCCAGTAGCTCCGGACGCGGCTGCGCAGGCTCTGGGCCTTGCCCACGTACAGGACCGTGCCGCGGGCGTCCTTCATCAGGTACACGCCCGGCCGGTCCGGCAGCCGTTTGAGCGTGGCTTCGAGCTCGGGGGTCACGGGCCGATTGTATTCGGCCGTCCGCAGTCCGACCGTAAGAGTGGCGGCGTCTCAGCGCGTCGGCTACGGCGACCCGGCACTTCGTGAGGCGGCGGCAGTCATGGGCGGCGTCCCCCAACCCACTCGAGAGACGCCAACGTCGTGACTCCGTACACAGGAGGGGCCGAGATGGCGAGGAGGTCGCCGAAGGCCTGCGGAGTCCCCGAGACCTGCCGGCCGTATCCATCAAGGAGCGGCTGCCACGTGCGGCCCCCATCAGCAGACTGCCAGATGGGATTGGCGTTGGCGTCGGAACCGCTGGGCGGGATGACGTCAACGAACAGGAGGCCCCCGGCCGAGACCAGATCGTGCGGCTCACCGCTCAAGTCCCCCTGGTCGACGGTCCAGTGCAGACCGTCCGCCGAGCGGAGGATCCGGTAGCTCGCGGCGCCCTGGAGCTCGTCCAGGGCAACGAAACCGCCACCCGGAACGGAATAGACGGTGAGTTGGTTCGTCGCGACCGGGAGCTGGATGGCTGTCCAGCTCTTGCCGTCAACAGATCTCCATGCGCCGGTCTCGCCGACGGTCACGAACAACCCCGCCGGGCCGGTGGGGCATGGACCGTTGGTGCAATGGCCCGCCGGGAGCTGGCTCGAGCGCACCCATTCGAGGCCGTCGGGTGAAGTGAAGACCCAGCTGTTCCAATCGGAATCGCTGGCGATGGCCATGAACTCGCCCGACTCGGCGACGACGGGCCCCAGGCCCAGATTCTGGAATTGCGAGGAATCGACCAGCTGAAAATGAGTGCCATCCGTCGAGCGCGCGAGCCGGTAGGTCGGGGATGATCCGACCGAGCTGCCCGGTGTCGGAGTGGCCGCCGTGGCGCCCAAGTATGTCCCGACAATCGCGACATAGGTGTCGCCGATCACGGCAACGGAGGCAGGGATGAATCGCTGCACGCCTTCTACGGACATCATCCCGGAGTCGATGCCTTCGGACCAATTGGCTCCATCCCGAGAGCTACAGGCGAACACACTGGGGGCCTGCCCGCCGGAACCCTCTTGCATGCAATCGGCCACGTAACCATTGGCTACCGTACCGACGCCCCCAACCAGTTTCCCGTCGCCGCGCTGCCAGGTCCAGCCCGAACCTGAATTCGGGGCATTCTGATCGACGCCACCGCTCTGGCCCTGACGCAGCGAGACCAGCAGGTTTCCGGCCACGACGGCCACGACCAGAGCCGCGGCAGTCGCAGCGAAACCCAACCCGATTCGGAGCCGCGGCGTAAATGCTCTGACACGGAGGCCGAGGCGCGACGAAGGCGCATATCGGCCCGGCAC
>PLNK01000106.1 GCA_003142755.1 Chloroflexota bacterium
GCCGCATCGGGCAGGGCGTCGAAGACGAAGGTCGTGGAGGGTCCGGAAGCCATCGCTCAGATCATCGAGTCGGCCCAGCGCCTGGGCGTGGAGCTCGATGAGGGCGAGGCGCGGGCATGGGTCGAGGCAATGGCCANNTGGACTTCCAGCCATCGGACCTGGCGCGGTTCCGCGAGATGGGCAAGATCGTCGGCTTCGACGACCGGCCACCCAACGTCCTGACCGCGCTTTCGATCTCGGGTTCGGCCGCCCAGAGCAAGATCAACTCATTCCCGGCCGACTGCGACTTCTTCGAGCGTATCAACATCCAGGCCGACACCCGCGAGGCGGCCTGCGCGATCCTGGCCGACATGATCCACGAGAAGGCTCTCGCAACCGCCAGCGGGCCGGGCCATCGACTCTGGGAAGTCAAGTTCGGTCAGCATCCCGCCGAAGGGACGAAGGGCGGCAAGCCGGTCGGCGTGAAGTCGCCGATGTCGTGGACGATCGATGAGATCCGCGCCGGCAAGATGGAGGTCGCGCTGACCGACGGCTCGACCGCCGTGTACACCTGGGCCGACGCAACCCGCGACCCCGGCTGGTGCAAGCTCGACTGGGTCATCTCCGACAAGGCGCGCGGCAAGCTGGCCAACGCCAGCAACGTCCTGGACGCCACCTGGGAGGGGCCGGACGGCAAGATCGTGCCGCTCGACGGCTTTCTCGATCCGTACTTCCAGGAGGTCTACCTCGACGCCGCCTCGATCCCGATCTTCTCCAAGCTGGTCAAGGAGCTTTCCGCCGACACGGTCGACGACTATGTCGACGCGCTCGAGCACGANNGTCTGGAAGTACACGGTCGAGCATCCGAGCTACGGCAAGGTCGCGCGGCGCTTGTACAACGTCTTCCGCATGAACGGCCACTACGCCGAGGCGGCCTTCATTCGCGAGCTCTTCGATGAGCCGATCACCGCGCTCTACCAGGTGGCGGCCTTGATCCAGACCCTGGACGACGCGGCCGGCGCGGGCGAGGACTTCGAGGCCGAGACGATGACCGCGCAGGTCGACACGCTGATCATGTCGGCCATCCAGGCGCTCGACGGGCCAGAGGAGGCCGAAATGGTCGGCCATCTGCTGAAGCTCCGCAATTCGATCCAGCAGCGCGGGGCCGGAGCCGACCGAGCGGAGGACATGGCCGACGTCCAGAACGCGGCCATGACGGCGGTCAACAGCTACTTCGAGCGGGCGCTCCGCTCGGTGCCGACGATCGACGCGTATCTCAAGGAGATCGTCGCCCGGGCACCGTAGAGCGTGGTCCGTGGGGTTGCCGCCGGCGGCGCACGGCACGGCGGCGAGCGCGCGCGATAAGTCGCAGGTAAGCCGCGGTTGAGCGGCGCCCGATAGCGTTCCGACGTACCCCGCCGGGATGTTGTCGGAGATGCCGATGGATACGAACGCGCCCTGGCGGGCGTTGGAGGCGTCGGATCAGGGCCCGGCCGAGGCCACTCGCGGCCGCACGACCCCGTCCGCCCATCGCTTGATACTGGCCGTGGCCATGCTCGTGGCGGTGGCCTCGCTGGCGGTGGCGGCGTTCGTCGAGTTGCGGCCCGGCGGACAGGTGGAGGTGGTCGCGGGGCCGGCCGCATCGGCCCGAGCCGGGGCGTCGGCTTCGCCGGCCTCGCTCGTGGTCCAGGTAGCCGGGGCCGTGACTCGGCCGGGCGTCTATGCGTTGCCGGTGGGCTCGCGCGTGGCCGATGCCATACAGGCGGCGGGCGGCTACTCGACCGAGGTCGACCCGCGCAGTGCGGAGTCGAAGCTCAACCTGGCGGCGAAACTGCAGGACTCCCAGATGATCGTCGTGCCGCGGCGGGGCGACCCGGCCGCGGGTTCATCGAGCGGGGCGGCAACCACGGCGGCCACCGCGGTGCCGGGCGGGCCGCTCAACCTCAACACCGCCAGCGCCGATCAGCTCGATGCGCTGCCGGGGATCGGGCCGGCAACCGCCGCCAAGATCATCGCGTCGCGCCAGCAGCTGCCGTTTGCCGCAGTCGATGACCTGGTCACGCGCAAGCTCGTCTCCGCCTCGACGCTGGCCAAGTTCCGCGATCAGGTCACGGTCTAGCCCGATGCTGCCCAGGCCCGCCTGGCTTGCGCTCGGCGTCCTCGTCGCAGCCGGCACCGTCTCCTACGAGCCGCTGAGTGGCGATTCGGTCGTGGCAGTTGCCGCGGCGGTGGCCGTGGCTGCCGCNNCCGCGCTTGCCGCGGCCTCGCTCGGGGCGGCGCTCGTGGCGGCCCGGCTGGCGATCGGACTCGTCGTGAGCGGCGGCCCGGGACCGCCCGAGCCCACGTCGCTGCCTACGGGCACGGGACCGTGGCCGGCGACGGTACAGAGCGCTCACGAGGCGAGTGGCCAGCAGATAGCCACGATCTTGTTGACGGACCCGCCGGCCCTGTGCTCGGCTCAGATGCCGGCGTACCCGCGGCTGGTCGCCGGTGACACGATCACGTGGTCCGGCCGCATCAAGCCGCTCACCGACAGCGACTACGACCGGTTCCTCGCGGCGCAGGGGATCGTCGCCGGCTGCGAGGGCACCAACCTGGAGGTCGTGGCCCACGACGACTCCCCTGCCGGGCGGCTCGAGGCCATCAGGCAGGCGTCGGGCGACGCGCTGGAGCGGGTCTTGCCCGAGCCCGAGGGCGGCCTCGCCGCGGCGATCCTCATCGGGTTGCGTGACCGCGTTGATCGCGACCTGGCAGCGGCCTTCACCACGGCCGGCGTCAGTCACATCGTGGCCATCTCCGGCTGGAACATCGCGATCGTCGCCGCTACCATCGCGGCTCTGTTGCGCGGCCACTTCAGCCGGCGCAGGCGGGCGGGCGTGACCATCCTGGCGATCGTCGGCTACACCGTCTTTGCCGGGGCATCGCCATCCGTGGTGCGGGCCGCGGTGATGGCCGGGGTCGCCCTCGGAGCCATTGAGAGCGGCAGAGGGTCGCGGGTCATAGTGGGGCTGGGCTGGGCCGTGGCGGTCATGATCCTGGTGGAACCTGCCACCGTCACGGACGTCGGGTTCCAGCTGTCCGCCGCCGCAACCGCCGGGCTCGTGGCCTGGGCCACGCCCCTCACCGCCTGGCTGGCGGCACGCGCCCCGCGGATCCCCGGCGCGCTGCGGGAGAGTCTGGGAGTCTCGCTCTCGGCCCAGGCCGCGACTCTGCCGATCGCGCTGCTCACCTTCGGGCGGCTGGCGGTCATCGCTCCGGCGGCAAACCTGGTCGCGGTCCCGCTGGTGCCACCGACCATGGCCGCCGGCGCACTTGCCTTCGTCGCCGGCTGGTTGGCTGCGCTCGGGGCGCCAACGGCGGTCACCGGCCTGCTGGCCATGCCCGCGGCGGTGCTTCTCGCCGCTCTGGTGGCCGTGGTTCGAGTCGCGGCCGCGGTTCCCGGCGCGAACGAGACGCTGGCGTTCCCGGCGAACGTGGCCGCAGCCGCCGCGGCGATCGGCCTGCTGTTCCTCATGAACCGGGAGCTGTCGAGGATGGGCAGGAGCAAGGTGCGGAGCCGCCCAGGACTTCCCGCGCCGGACCGCTCGGCCCCTCGCGTCCCCAGACGGTACCGATGGGCGCTGGCCGGCGCCGCGTTCGTGGTCTTCCTGAGCGGGTCCGTCGTCGCGGCAAGGCCCGACGGCAGCGTCCACGTCATCGTCCTCGACGTCGGCCAGGGCGACGCCATCCTGCTCGAAGGAGACCGAGGCGGACGCATCCTCGTCGACGGCGGCCCCGACCCGAACGTTCTGATGTCTGACCTTGACCGCTACATTCCCACCTGGGATCGGCGCCTGGACGCGATCGTCCTGACCCATCCGCACGACGACCACGTCGCGGGTCTGGTGGCGGTTGTG
The DNA here is from genome assembly GCA_003142755.1 of Chloroflexota bacterium. GTDB lineage: Bacteria > Chloroflexota > Limnocylindria > Limnocylindrales > CSP1-4 > Fen-1039. The sequence continues at coordinate 3,876 of PLNK01000106.1, forward strand.
GAGCGATATCGGGTCGGGCTGGCGTTCGAGTCGGGCTGGCCGGCGACGAGCTCGGCCTATCGAGCCTGGAAGTCGGCGCTTGCGGTCCGCGGGTTGCAAGCGCAACGTCTGGCGACGGGCGAGGTCCTGCGTCTCGACGACGCCACGCTCACGGTGTTGTGGCCCGACGACGGCACGACCCGGCCGAGCTATCTCGACCCGAACGCCACCGACAACCGCAAGACAAACGACGCCTCGATCGTCCTGCTCGGCGAGTACGAGGGCCGGCGATTCCTCCTCACCGGCGACGAGGAGGAGGACGTCGATCCGATTCTCCTGAGCCGGGGGCTGCCGGCCGTCGACATGCTCAAGGTGGCCCATCACGGCAGCGCCACCGCGTCTACGGACGTGCTGCTGGCCACGGTGCGGCCGGGCGTCGCCGTCATCTCGGTCGGAGCCAACAACCCGTATGGACACCCAAACGCCGCGACGCTGGCCCGGCTTCGAGCCCATTCATCGCGTGTGCTCAGGACGGATCGGGACGGAACCGTCGAAACGACGATCGACCGAGCGGCGGTTACGGTCGCCTCATCCGCGGCGGCCATGGGAGCGGGCGCCGGCCCGATCGCGTCGGCTGATGCGGACTGGGCGTCCCGGCTCCTGTACGATTCGATCGATGTCCGTCCCGAGCCGTCGCGAGAGCGCGGCACTTCTTCTCTCGCTCGATCCGCCGATCTGGCACCTTCGCCATTCGCGTGCCGTCGCGGAGACGGCGGCCTGGCTGGCGTGGCGAGCGTATTCGGCGGGTCGATCGCTCGACCGCCGCCTGGTTGAGGCTGCCGCATTGCTGCACGACATCGACAAGCTCGACCGGGTGAAGCCGGATGTCGACGGCCTTGCCCACGGCGAGGGCTCGGCCGAATGGCTGGCCCGGCACGGCTACGCCGAGCTTGGGCCGGCGATCGTCGGTCATCCAGTGACCCGCATTGCCGACCGCGCCTGGTTCGAGACCTGGATCGGCGCCGCGACTCCGGAGGCGCTGATCGTGTCCTATGCCGACAAGCGAGCGGGCCAGCGCCTCGAGTCGATGGCCCAACGCTTTGCGTCCTGGGAGCAACGCTACCCATCGGCCGTGCACGCCGCGCGCCCCCGTGGCAGCTGGACGGCCGACACCCTCGAGCAAGTGCGGCGCCGCGCCGAAGAACTGGAGATCCGGGTCTGCGAGCTCGCGGCCGTCAGGCCCGCTGAGGTGCGCCGGCTCGAATGGACCGGCCGCGCCATCGCCGCGGCCGCTGCCGAGTGGCACCGCTGATGCCCGCATCCGCGCCGCTCGGCTACTACTGGGGCGACGACTCCTACGGCGTCAGCCGCGGCCCCGACGCGCTGGCCACTCGGCTGGCGGGGGACGGGCCGCCGCTGGACCGCGTCCGGCTGAGTGGCGCGGCCACGTCCGCCGAGGAAATCGCCGAGAAGGTGGCCACGGCCACGCTCTTCGGCGGCGGCACACTGGTGGTCGTGGCGGATCCCGCGCCGCTCGTGGCCACCAAGCCGCTGGCCGCGCGCATGGCCGAGGCGCTCTCCGCCGTGGCCCCGGGCAATGGCATGGCCTTCCTCGATACCGTCGATGGAACCGCCCGCCGCCCGGCCTCGCTCGAGGCCCTGCGCAAGGCGGTGGCGGACGCCGGCGGCGAGGTGCGGGAGTTCGTCGCGCCAACCCGCGATCAGATGGCCCGCTGGATCGGCGATCGGGCTCGCGAGCGTGACATCCGAATATCGCCGGCCGCCGCAGCGCTCCTGGCCGAGCGGGTCGGCGCAAACGTCCGCGAGAGAGACGTCGACCGCCGCCGCCAGGGCGAGCTGGCCGTGGCCGAGCTGGAGAAGCTGGCGTTGTACCGCCTCGACGNNACCTGGGCCTTCCTCGATGCCGTGGGCATGCGCCGGGCCGGCGAGGCAGCCGAGCTGGCGGACCGGCTCGATGACGTTCCCGCTCCCCTCCTCCTAACCCATCTCCACCGGCGGGTGAAGGAGTTGATCGACGTCGCGGACTTGCTGGCCTCGGGCACGCCCGCGGCGACATTGGTGCGCGTTCTGAAGCTCAACCCGTATCGGGCCGAGAAACTGGCGGAACAGGCTCGGACCTGGGCCCTGCCAGAGTTGGACGCGGCCCTGATCGGGCTGCTGGACCTGGACGCGACGCTCAAGGGCCACGCCGGCGGAGAGCTGCGCCGCCGAGCCGCTGTCAGTCTCTGGATCGCCGACTTCGTACGCCATCCCGGTGCGCGCTAGCGCCCCGACTCGCAGATTCCTGGACGGTTCTGGAACGCTCAGCCGTGCAGCAG
>PLNK01000169.1 GCA_003142755.1 Chloroflexota bacterium
CAGACCCGGTAGCCGTCGAGCCGCCCGATGGCAGTGGCACGCTGCCCGACGATGCCGGTGGCCAGCACTTCATCGCCGCGCGCCACATCGGAACGCGACAGACCGGCCGGTGGATCGGCGAGCAGGCGAACGGAGTTAGCTCCGTCGCCGATCGTGACCGTCAGGCGCCCGCTGTCGGTCTGGACGGACTCGACCGTGCCGCTGATGGCGATCAGCGACGCCTCCGTTCCTTCGCCGACGTCGGCGAGGTCCGCAAGGGCCGCGCCCGGATCCGTGTCCCGGGCTTCGAGCGCGACGGAAGTGACGTCACGGACCTCGAGCTGGCCATACGGCGCGGCCAGCGTGCCGGCGACTTCGACCGAACAGCCAATGACCAGTCCATCGACGGCGGCGGGCAGGCGAACGAATACCCCGCTCGAATCATCCTGTATCGCGACAAGGTCGTCCGCGCCGACGAGCCCAGGCTCGACGGTGACCAGCCCGGCCACGCGAACTCGGGTGCCGGCGGCCTGGGTTCGGGCGAGCGCGATCGGCTCGAGTTCGGCGGGCGATTCGGTCGCGCGCGCCGACGCGGTCGAGGCGGCCCTGGGCGTGGCCGGCGGCGTGGCCGACGGCGTGGCCGACGCGGGCACGGGCGTCGGCGTGGTCGGCGGCATGTTCGTCGAGGGCACGGGCGTCGGCGACGCGGTTGCGACACGAGTCGGGGTCGATTTCGGAGTGGCGGTCAGCTGAGCCGTCGCCTCCGTCGTGCCTGTCGGCTGGGGCGTGCCTGTCGGCTCGTCGGTCGGGCCCGGCGCCGTCGCGTCTGGCGATTCGGGCGTGTCGGTCAATTCGGGCGTTGGCTCTGCGGGGTTCGACTGCAGTGTCGGCGTCGCGGAAGGGGCCGGCACCGGCCGAGAAGCGAGCGACTGAGGGATTGGGTTCGGCTGGACGAACCAGTCGGTAAAGTTGTCATTGGTGTCCTGGGTGTTGCCGCCCGACCCGCCCGGCAGCCGCTCGATGCTCGACTTCGCCGGTGGAGCCGGAGCGGCCGCTCCCTCGACGTACGCATTCGCCGCGGTGCCCCACCCGACCGCATCGATGACGCTTCCGTCGGCGCGACGCAGTGCCACCACTCCCCCATCCGCCGCAAGCCCGCCGCTGTAAGTGGCATCGGCCAGTGGCCCGAAGATGCCGGCGGCATTGGCCACCAGCAAGTGCTGTCCGGGTGCGAGAGGCAGCGGACCCGCGAAGCTGGTCTTGCGGGTTGTCGTGGCTCCGGACGCGGTCACGTAGACCAGCTCGCAGCCGTCGAGGTCCACATCCGCGCCGCCCGCATTGGCAACCTCTACATATTCATCCGAGGCAGAAGCGCCGCCGGTCACTACCTCGGCCACGACGAGCCCGACAGAAGGCGGCCAGACCGGATAGGCGGCAGGCCCTCCCGGTGGCAAGGACGCGGCGACAGTCGCGAACCCGACGATGAACACGATTAGCAGGGCGAAGACCCCGCGCGGAGCAGGCATTCGGCACCTCAGACGGCCTCTCCGGCGGGTTCAGCCGGACCGTTCTACACCCACCGACTTTGTCTCCGCTTATCTGGCGCTTGTCCGGAGCCTGTGATCGAGCACGCCATCGACTACCATTCCGACCGCGTAGGTCCCGCCCGGGATCGCGCGCTTACCTACGCATATCTAGGAGACGACGTGGCCCGCGCCAAGAGGACCGAACGAGCTGAGGCGCGCCGCCAGTACCGCGCCTTCCTGGCCCAGCAGGACACCGAGGCCGCGCAAGCCGCCGCCGAGTCGGGAGGCGCCTCCGCGGCGCCAGCCACGGTCGGGGCCACGCGAACACGCGGTAGCGACGCGAAGCCGCAATCGGGAAATGCGGTGAGTCCCGGCGCTCGCATGGGCATCGCCGCCGCGGCCCGCGCCGCCTATCGGCAGCCCCACTACATGGACGACCTCCGCAACATACGGCCGCTGGTCTTCAACTCGAACACCATCTGGCCGATCCTGGCCATGTGCGCAGTCGCCGGCGTGTACAGCGTCGTCCGGATCAGTAGCGGCGAGTACGTCGGCGACCCGATACTGTCGATGGTCTTCTCGTTCCTCTTCTTCCCGGTCCCGCTGGTGCCGCCGATGCTGGCCGGCTTCCTGGCCCCTCGAGCGACCTGGCTGGCCGGCGCAATCGCGTCCTTCATCGCCACCATGACAGTGGTCACGGTGTTCGCATTGACCGGCGCCAAACTCGATGCTGCTGGAGGGATCGCGGGCGCCAGCGCGTCTCCGAGCACGCCTGCGACTTCGGTCGCGACCGAGTCTGCGAGCCCCGGATCGATTGCCCTGGCGTCTTTGACGCTCGCACCGACCAGCTCGGTCAATCCAAGCCCGTCCGCGCCGAGCGCCAGCCCGTCGGGGTCGAGTTCGACCTCGGACGCGAACTCGAACGGCACCACGAACCCGCTCACGGCGACGCTCGTCTTGCTGCCGGAGTCGGTGGCGTTCGGCTTCTTGATGGGCGCCCTGTCCGGCTGGTACAAGCGCTTCCTGGCGCTGACCTCCGGGCCGCGCCGGGCACCGACTCGATCCGCGAGTCGTCCGGCCAAGCGTCGTCCGCCGACCAAGCGAACCTAGCCCGGCTCGACCGGCCGCAGCCGCGCGGCCGCAGCCGAGCGCCCGCACGCCCTCCGGCCGGAGCGACCGGTCTTCAGCCGGTCGCCAAAGCGACGGACCTCCCGGTCCGTCGCTCGCCACCGACAGTTTCCGCCACCGCGGGGAGTGGCTTGATGTCGCGCGCAACGACGTTCACGACGTTGGCCTCGCGCTGCAGCATGCCCTCCACGTAGAGCAGCGCGTGGCGCCGGNNCGATGCCCCGGAGCCTCGCCCACGCATCCGGCCAGAGCGTGACGTTGACCATGCCCGTCTCGTCTTCGAGGGCCAGGAAGACCGTGCCGCGGGCCGTCATGGGGTGCTGGCGAGTGACGACCAGGCCGCCCAGCCGGACCGGACCCGGACTGCGGTCCGCCAGCGAGGCGTTGGTCACGGCCCCGAGCCGCTCCAGCGAGGGGCGGAAGAGCGAGACCACTTGCCGGCGGGCGTCGAGCGATAGCACCGTGTAGGAGTCGCCGACCCGCTCGCGCTCGGTCAGCGGCGGGAGATCCGGGGCCGGTGTCGGGGGCAGGCGCAGGTCCAGTGGCCTCGCGCCGGCGACACCGCCGGCGCGACCGGACCGCCCCCCGGCCCGGCTTCGGACGCCGGGAGCCGCGCTCCGTCCCCCGGCCTGGCTCCGTCCGTCCGTTCGTCCGTTCGTCCGTCCTCGTTCGCTCGTTCGACCGGCGGGTCGGCCCCGGGTAGCGCCCATGACCTCGCGGAGCTGCCACAGCAGTTCGCGCCGCGGCCGACCGAGCGAGTCCAGCGCGCCGGCCCTGATGAGCCGCTCGATCACTTCCTCGGGCAGCTCGGTCCGGGCCACGACGTCCGCCAGAGAGTGGTAGGGGCCGCGTTCCAGCTCTTTGTTCAGGCGCTCGGCGTGCTCGTCGCCGATCCCCTTCACCAGCGCCAGGCCGAGGCGGATGCCGTAGCCGGTAGCGGTGTCGGGGGTCCAGCGGCGGCGCGACTCGGCCGAGGGCACGATGCAGCCGGACGAGCGAACCGCGGCAGGTCGTCGGCTGATACCCGCCCCCGCGGGGAGTGGCTCGGCCTCGCGCCCCGGCTCGGCGCTGCGGCCGGGCCCTGCCTGCCGCGCAGGTGCCGCCTGCCGCGCAGGCGCCGCCTGCCGCGCAGGCGCCGCGTCCCGCCCGACCCACTCGGTCGCCGTCTTGTAGCTCGAGGCGTTGATGTCGACCGGCAGGACCGCGATGCCGTGGCGCTTGGCGTCGTTGATCAGCACCTCGACCGGGTAGAAGCCCATCGGCTGGGCATTGATCAGCCCGACCGTGAACTGGGCCGGGTAGAACAGCTTGAGGAAGGCCGACTCGTAGGCCGTTCGGGCGAAGGCCGCGGCGTGGCTCTTGGCGAAGCCGAAGCTGGCGAAGGCGGCCACTCGGCGGAACAGTTCCTCGGCCTGTTCGTCGGTCAGGCCGTTGGTGGAGCGGCAGCCGTCGACGAAGCATGCGTGGAGCTTCTCCATCTCCTTGCTCGACCGCCACGTTCCCATCGCCCGCCGGAACCCGTCCGACTCGCCGGCACTGAAGCCCGCCACGGCGATGGCGATCTGCATCACCTGCTCCTGGTACAGGATTACGCCGAGGGTCTCGCGCAGGACCGGCGCCAGGCTGGGATGGAGATACTCGACCGGCTCGAGGCCCTGGCGGCGGCGCAGGTAAGGATGGACCGCGTTGCCCTGGATCGGGCCAGGCCGGATGATCGCGACCTCGACTACCAGGTCGTCCAGATTGGCCGGCTTCGACTTGGGCAGCGTCTGCATCTGAGCCCGACTCTCGACCTGGAAGACGCCGACCGTGTCCGCGGCCTGGAGCATCGCGAACACCTCGGGGACGTCCTCGGGCAGCCGATCCAGGTCCACCGTGGCCGCGCAGTCGCGCTCGATCAGCTGCAGCGTCTCGTCGATCGCGGCCAGCATGCCCAGGCCCAGCAGGTCGAGCTTGATCAGCTTGAGCGTCTCGATGTCGCGCTTGTCGAACTGGACGACGACACGGTCCGCCATGGTGGCGCGCTCGAGCGGCGCGATGTCGATCAGCGGCGCGGCGGTCACGAGCATGCCGCCGGAGTGGATGCTGAGGTGGCGCGGGAAGCCGTCGATGCGGGCACAGAACGTGAGCCAGCGCTCCCAATCCGGCAGGCCCGTGGTGGAGCCACGGCGGGTTTCGGACGGGGTCTGCGGCTGGAGCTGGACCCGCGCCACGCTCGAATGCGGCTCCGGCCGGACGATCCCCGTTACGCCGGGTCCGCCGGGCGCGGCGACTTGCGCCCCGCGCCCGCCGACCGGCGATCGCCGGTCGCGTTCCGTCGCCCTCTCCGCAGCGAGCCACGCCACACTAGCCGGCGAATCGCCCGGGCCGCCCTCGTCGTCCGACCCAGCCGGCTGTTGCCGTGTCCGCCTTCGCTGCTGCTCGGTGGCTGACCCGCCGCCGAGATCTTCGATCCGAATGGTCGCGGGCCCCGTCCGGCCCACCGGGCCCGCCGGCCCTGTATCCGTCAGATACGCCTGGTAGACGTGGTGGCCGCGATCGCCGCCCAGCAAAGCGGCGGCCGCCCCTGCCGCTGAGTGTGGAATCGGCGGCCCCGAACCCTCCGACCGGGCCCCGAGGCCGATCCGGGCCTCTGATCCGCGGATAACACGTCCACCACCAGTGGGTGATAGAAATCCGGGCCGGGCGGGTTCGTTTGCCCCCTGGTCCGTCTCCTCTCCTGCACCCCGCCCAGGTTCTACGGGATACCAATGGGTATGGTCGCATGTGGAAGGTTGGGCCTGCGACGGCCCATCGAGCGGCCCATTCGGCGTCGGAACCGGCACTGCTGAGCGTGGCGCGCGCTCGCCAAGGGCGCCAGGCCCGCCTGGAGAGCCCGACCCTCGAGCCAGTCTCCCCATAGCACCACCTGGGCTGGTAGACCGGAGAACCTGACCGTCCCGGGTGCCGCGCCCAACTCCGGCCACTGCCCCACCCGCGATTCGGCCGCCGCGGGAGTGGTTCAGCTGGCCCATCCGGTCGGTCAAGCCGCGCTCCGTGGCCAGTTCGGCCGCGGTAGCCGCCGCGGTAGCCCCCGCGGGGGCAGCCGCCGCGGGGGTAGCGGCCGCCCGCGGGCCCGCGCCCCCCGCCACTCCGCTGCCCGCGCTGCCCGCCACTCCACCCACGGCGACTTCCCGCTCGACCGTGTCGGCGAAGAACTGGCCGAAGCCGCCATCGGCCTCGAGGTCGCGCCGGACCATGACCGAGTCGTAGGTTTCGAGCGCCTTGGCGACCCGATCGACCAGCGGCCGCGGGAAGCCCAGCGCATACCCGACCTCGCGCACGGCCGACCGAGCCCGATACGTGACCAGGTTGCAGACCATGCCGGTGTGCTCGGCGCCGTATCGACCGTAGACGTACTGGATGACCTCCTCCCGCCGTTCGGACGAGAAGTCGATGTCGATGTCGGGGTAGCTCGTTCGACCTTCGTTGATGAATCGCTCGAACAGCAGGTGGTGCCGGATGGGATCGACCCGGGTGATGCCGAGCACGTAGGCCACGATCGAGTTGGCGGCACTTCCCCGACCCTGGGCCGGGATCCCGCGCTCACGAGCGAACCGCATGATGTCCCAGCAGATCAGGAAGAACTCGGCCAGGCCGGTCTTCTCGATGACGTCGAGCTCGTGCGCCAGTTGCTTCACGACCGGCGACGAGATGGGGTGATAGCGGCGGCGGGCGCCCACGTGGCACAGCTCCTCGAGGTACGAAAAGGGCGTGTTGCCCTTCGGGACCTGGAAGCCGGGAAAGCGATAGCGTTCGAACCCGAGGTCGACCGAGCAGCTGGCGGCCAGCTCGCCGGCATTACCGATTCCTTCAGCCCAGGCGGAGGATGTTCGCGCGCCTGCCCCCGCAACAAGCAGCCCCGTGGCTGCACCTCGGGCAGTGCCTCCGGCCGCCGCCATCAGCTCGTCGGCCGATTTCAGATACGACTCGCCGTCCGGGCGCCGCAGATCGCGCAACTCGCCCAGCGAGCGGCCGTGGCGGATCGCCGTCAGGACGTCGTGCATCTCCCGGCCCTCGGGATAGGCGTAGTGGACGTCGTTCGTGACCACGACCGGCAGCCCGAGCTCTTCGGCCAAACGGGCGGTCTCGGCCACGAGCCAGTCGTCGTCCGGCAGCAGGTGGTGTTGCATCTCCAGGAAGAACGTGGCCGTGGCGGTCGAGTCCTGACGGGAGTGGCGGGGTGCGACGGGCCCGCGAGCAAGCCCGTCGCCTGCGAAGAGCCGCGCATACCGCTCCGCCGCGGCCCGTGCTCCTTCCCGGTCGCCGGCCCGCAGGCGCCGGGCGATCTCGCCCTCGCGGCATCCGGAGAGGGCCACCAGGCCGTCCGTGTTCTCGGCCAGCAGCGCGTGGCTGAAGCGCGGCATCGATTTCGTTCCGGCCAGGTTCGCGCGGCTGACGAGTCGGCACAGGCTGCGATAGCCCGCCGCGTTGCGGGCCAGCAGGATGAGATGCGGGCCGCGTTGCCCCTCTCCGATGCCACGCAAATCCTCCTTCACCGGGTCGCGGTGGCCGGGCAGCAGAGCGCGTGCCGGACGGGGCCGGGTCGGCAGCCCCTCCCCGTGCGAACCTGCAAGCAGGTTCGCCTCCAGATCGGGCACGGCTGCGTCGATCAGCTCTATCTCGACCCCGATGATCGGCCGCAGGCCCGCCTCCTGAGCCGCGGCGGTAAAGCGAACCACGCCGTAGAGCCCGTTGTGGTCCGTGACCGCCAGACCGGACAGACCCAGCTCCACGGCGCGCTCAACCAGCTCGTCCGGCGGCGAGGCGCCGTCGAGGAACGAGAAGTGCGTGTGGCAGTGGAGCTCGGCGTAGGTGGCCATCCGGGATCCTCGGCTTCGGTCAGTCGTACAGACGCTCGAGATGCCAGCTGCCGTCGACTCGGTCGAGGTACACCAGCGCCAGCCAGCTCTGGCCGGCGACCTTGAAGTAGTCGCGAGCGATCGGCTGACTCCACCAGCTCTCCTCGACGCGCCAGCGGTTGCAGACCTCGATCTGTTCGCGCCTGCCGTTCCAGCGGAAGGAGACGGGTTCCCCGTCGGAGCCGAGCTCGACATCGATCTCGGGATGCTCGCGCAGCAGCCGCGTCATGGCGTCGACCGGCGCCACGTCCAGCGCGCCTCGGCCAGGACCGCCTCCGGATCAGCCAGCTCCATCCAGCCCACGCGTTCCTCGCCGAAGCGAAGCCCCAGCCTGGCCAGCTGCCAGCCAAGCCGACCCGTTCGACCCGTCTGTGGCGTGAAGAGCGAGAGCTGCGTGCCCGCGGCCGGCGCCACATCGGCGAGCTCCAGGTCCACTCGCGACACCGGTGCTCGGGGCGGAGCCGTCTCGAGGCGGGCGATCAGCAGGCGCTCGATGGCCAGCCCTTCGGAAGTGGGCTCGGGCAGGGGCTGGTCTATCGTCATCGATGCCGGCACGTCACCGACGGAGAACGAGCGATCCAGCTCGAGGATCAGCCGGGCCCGAGCCGTGGCCATGCCCCGAGCTTTGAGCTGATCGCCAAAGGCCGCGGCAAGTCGGTGCAGGACGAAGCGCAGGCCCTCGACATCCGACACGGGCGGGTCGATGGGCAGGGCCATGGCCATTCGCTCCGGGGATCGGTAGGGCCGGAACGGTTCCGTCTCTTCGCCGCGGGCCCGGGCATGAAGCCACTCCCCCTCCGGCCCGAACCGGGCCACGACCGCAGAGCGCGGCAACTCAGCAACCTGGCCGATGACGCGCAGGCCGAAGCGGTCGAGGCGGGCGCGAACCTCCGGATCGCGGCTCAGCATCGCCGTCGGCAGCGGCGCCAGAAAAGCCGCGTCGGCGCCCGGCTCGACGGCATGGAGCGGGGCGGCGGCGGGGCCACTCCCCGCGCCACTCCCCGCCAATGCGGCCGCGACCGCGGCTACGAATCGAGTCCCGCCGATCCCCGCCTGCGGCGGCCCGGGCAGAATCTCAGCCAGCGCCTCGCCGATCCGGGCAACGATCTGCGTCTGCGGGCCCCACAGCCGCTCGAGGCCATCGAGCTGAACCTCTACCCGTCCAAATCCCAATCTGCGCGGATCGGTCTCAGCCGCCACGCCGGGGCTGAAGCCGGCCACTCGATCGAGCGCCACTTTCAGGGCCGCTGCGTCGGCCTCGGGATCCGGGTCGAGGAACAGAGCCTCCGGCGCGAGCCTATGCGCCGCCCCGAGCGGCATCCCGNNGCCTGCCGCCCAGAACGATCGGCACCGCCCCGAATGGCCCGGAAGCTCGGCTCCGAGCCAGACGAAGGAGAAGGTGTGGCCAGTGAAGATGGAGAAGTCGCATCGTCGGCAACCGGGATGATCATGAGGGGAAGGGGCGGCGACGGCCGAGGCGGCCAAGGCCGAGCCGAAGTCAGGGCGCTCGGCCGAGAGCCGCCAGGCGGGGCTGCTCCAGCCGGCGGAGCGGCCGCCCCAAGCGGGCCGACCTCCGATCTGCCGACGACCCCCAATCGACCCACCGCACTCGCAGCGTTCTCTCGCAGAAGCTCGCCCCTGGTCAGGCAGGCGTCGCGCAACCCGCCCTCCGCGTACAGGATTCGCAGTTCCGCGGCCCGACCGGGCGGCCCGAACCGATCCCGCGCCACGCGGACCTCGATCCGCTGGCCCACCACGTCTCGCCCCAGTCGAATCCACGCTCTCCGGCTCAATTCCAGCCTCAACGCCGCGATCTGGGTGAGGACACCGGTCAGGGCGGGAGGAAGGCTCGGCGGCTCCAGAACGAGCATCTGGACGCCGGCCCGACGGGCCAGGGCGGCCAGTCGGTTGAATCGATCAGCTAGTTTCGATGTCTCCGTACCGAGCCCCAGGGAGCGGGTCTGCAGGTCCAGCAGCAGCAGGTCGACCGTTCGATCCTGGAGCAGCATCGCCGCCATCGCCAGCGCCTCATCGAGCGAGTCCGGCGTCATGACGACCAGCCAGTCGAGCTGCACGCCCCGAGCCACTGCCTCGACCGGATCCAGGCTCCTGGCCAGATCCAGATACGCCACGATCCCGCCGGCGGCCTGGGCCTGCGCCACCGCCTGCAGAGCCAGAGTCGTCTTGCCGCTGGTTCCATCGCCGTGGAGAGACGTGGTCGCGGCACGTGGCAGTCCGCCCAATCCGAGAATGGCGTCCAGGGCCCGGAAACCTGTGGGTATCGCCCGATCCGATGCGGCCGGCAGGCCCCTCGGAGCGCTCGGCAGATCGTCCGAGTAATCGCTCGGATCAGGCCGCGGCGCTACCGCCAGCGCCCCCACCACTTCCCCGCCCCAGCGCGGAGCTGCCCCGCCCCAGCGTTCCCGGAGGGACGCCAAGGCGGCCTGAACGTTCGGGGGAGGGGTCGTCATGGGACACCGAATGATAGAACGTATGTTCTAATAGTCAAGGCCGAACCGACGGTCTGGCGGTGGCATCGAACGTCACCCTCGAGTCCAGGTGAAGCACCCGCCCGGCGCCGATCCTGCCATCTGCTAACCCGGATAGCAGTGATGGGCCCGAGCCGGCCGTAGTATTGCCATCTGCTAACCCGGGTAGCACGAGACCGAATGGACGCCCTGGCTCAGCTCCCTTCACGTCCCCCGGAGCCAGATTCCGCCTCGCGCTACACCCGTCGCGGCCCTCCGAACGCTCCTCGACCCGAATCGGGGGCTGAGAACAGTCGAGCCGTGGCCAGGTCGTGGCAACTTCCGGACTCGCGCTATGGGGGTTGGCATTTGGCCAGAATCGCCCCCCGCGAGGCCGGCGCAGGAGAGGTGGTCGGGGCGTTTGGCGCGGCCGACGCCACAGCGCGGAATGCCGGCCCGACAGCGCGACCACTCTGCCGCGGCCCACTCGACGCGGGCATCGGAGACCAAAGCGGACCTGCGTACGAAGACACAAATAGACCGCCAATTCGAAGCCGAAGCCGAACCAGAAGGAGCAGTTCCTGACAGAAGATGTCACGGACTGGGGCTAGTCTTTCTGTGTTCTCCGAGGTTGCAGTAAACTCCGTCACCTTCCACCGTCACCCCAGGAGCAGAGCGCTGCCGTGGCCCTGATCGAAGCGCAAGGGCTGACCAAGAAGTTCCGTCAGGCTGTCAAAGAGCCCGGGCTGGTCGGCTCCCTGAAGCATTTCTTCACCCGCCAGTACAAGGACAAGCTGGCCGTCGATCACATCGACCTGAGCGTGGAGGCCGGGGAGTCGGTCGCCTATCTCGGGCCCAACGGCGCCGGGAAGTCGACCACGATCAAGATGCTGACCGGCATCCTGGTCCCCACCTCCGGCCGCCTCGTCGTCGACGGCCTGGTTCCGTATGAGAAGCGTCAGAAGAACGCCAAGAACATCGGCGTCGTCTTCGGCCAGCGGACCACGCTGTGGTGGGACATCCCGGTCATCGAATCCTTCAACCTGGCTCGCGACATGTACGAGATCCCGGCCAAGCGCTACAAGCAGAACCTGGCCGAGTTCACGGAACTGCTCGGCCTCGACGAGTTCATGAACATCCCGGCCGGGAAAGTGTCGCTCGGCCAGCGGATGCGAGCGGACCTGTGCATGGCTCTGCTGCACGACCCCAAGATGCTCTACCTCGACGAGCCGACGATCGGTTTGGACATCGCGGTCAAGGACAGCATCCGCAAGTTCATCCGCCGCCAGGTGGACGAGCGCGGCACGACGGTCATGCTCACGACCCACGACCTGGGCGACATCGAGGACATCTGCAATCGGATCGTGATCATCGACAACGGCAAGATCATCCACGACGGNNTTCGATCGATTCGAATTCGCGGCCGGCGAGATCGCCGCCGCAGTGATGCCCTACGTCGAGGTCATCGACTTCCGCATCGACGAGCCCGAGGTCGAGGACCTGATCCGGAAGGTCTATCTCGGCCAGCTCACCCTGGACGCGCCCGACTCGGCTGCCGAGACGACCGAACTTGCGGTCGCCACTGAGGCCTGACCGTGCCTCATCCGCGCAAGTACCTCGCCATGGCAAAGGCGTCGCTCGAGGTCATCTTCGTTTACCGCGCCGGCTGGACGGTCAACCTGATCGGCTCGGTCTTCTACGTCGTGGCCATGTTCTACCTGTGGCAGACCATCTTCCTGAGCAAGCCCGGGGCACTCGGTACATTCACCTGGCCTCAGATGAAGGCCTACCTGATCGTGGCGTTCATCCTCAACTCCACCATGACCTGGTTCGACGAGTGGCAGATGGGCCAGGACGTTCGCGAGGGTCGAGTGGCCATCGATCTGGCGCGGCCCGTCGATTTCCAGATGACGCGGCTGGCCTCGGCGATGGGACCAATTCCGTTCGAGCTCAGCTCGGCCATCACAATCGGGGCCATCGTGGCCATCATCTTCGGCGGCATCGCCTTCCCGTCCGATCCCGCCCACCTGGCGCTCTTCATCGTGAGTGCCGCCCTGGCCGTCCTGCTCAAGTTCTCGATCATCTACTGCGTCTCGATGACCGCCTTCTGGACGACCGGCATGGAGGGCGTGAGCAACGCCCGGATGGCCGTCCAGAACATCTTCTCCGGGGCCCTGATACCGCTCGTCTTCTTCCCCGATTGGCTGCGGGCGCTGGCTTCGGTGCTGCCCTTCCAGGGCATGATCTCGACACCGGCCCTGACATACCTGGGCACGATGGACGGCCCCACGACGGCCTTCATGATCGGCTCGCAGGCCGTGTGGGCGTTCGGCTTGCTCCTCTTCGGCCGGCTGCTGTGGCGCAGCGCAGTCAAGGCGGTGACGATCAATGGCGGCTAGGCTGCGGCACGCTCGCTGGCTCGTGTACATCTACTTTCGCTGCCTGGGCCAGCAGATGAAGGCGATCCTGGCCTACGAGGCCGACTTCGTGATCCTGATGATTTCGGCCGGTCTGGTGCAGATCACCGGCTTCCTCTTCATCTGGACGATCTTCCAGCGCATCCCCGACATCAATGGCTGGACCTTCTGGCAGGTCGTGATGATGATGTCCCTGATCTTCATCACGGAGGGTGTCGGGTCGCTCTTCTTCGAGGGCACCTGGCGGGTCTCGCGGCTGGTCTACAACGGCAACTTCGACATGTATCTCGTGCGGCCGGTCTCGCCAATCGTGCAGGTTCTGGCGGGCGCGGTCGGGTTCAACGGTCTGGGCAACATCGTTACAGGCGGCGCGCTCCTGGCGATCTCGCTCAGCAACGCCCAGGTCCAGTGGACGCCGGGGCGCGCGCTGATGCTCGTGATCCTGGTCGTCAGCGCGGCCACGATCCGGGTGGCAATCAACCTGGGCACGGCGGCCAGTGTCTTCTGGATCAGGACGCCCTGGAGCCTGGTGCCGTTCTTCGTGCACCAGCTCGGCGAGTTCGGGAAGTACCCGATCACGATCTACTCGCTGGCGGTCCAGGCCATGGTCGTCGTCGTCATCCCGTTCGCCTTCGTGAGCTTCTTCCCCGTGGCCTACCTCTTCAACATGGAGGCCTGGAGCACGATCGGGTTGCTCACACCACTCGTTGCCGTCTACTGCCTGTTCATGGCCGTCTGGATATTCCGATTCGGCCTGCGCCGCTACGAGAGCACGGGCCACTAGCCGCGTGCCACATACGCAGCCGCCGCAGGCGGCGTAGCAGGGCGGCCCGCACGCTCTGGCGGTCGACGATGGGGCCGCCCGTAGCCGCCGCCAGGCGGCATAGCAGGGCGGCCGCACGCTCTTGCAGTCGGAGATGAGGCCGCCCGGGCCACTGGGGCCGCCCGGAGGCTGTGCTAGACTCCGACCTCGCGTGGGGATGTAGCTCAGCTGGAAGAGCACCGCGTTCGCATCGCGGGGGTCAGGGGTTCGAGTCCCCTCATCTCCACCACCCCCTCCGCCCGGAGTTGTCGCCTCGGACTCGGCCGCCCAGCGCTGGAACTACGGAGTCCCACGGTGGCTGGCGTCTAGTGCCCGGCTGACCGCCCGGCTGAGAGCCTCCAGGGTGAACGGCTTGGGAAGGATCTCACCGGCCGCGCTATGTTTCGGGCCCCGATCGAGATCGACCTCTGCGTAGCCGCTCATGAACACCACCCCGATGCCGGGCCGACTGGCCTGGATTCGGGCCGCCAGCTCGGGTCCGTGAACGCCGGGCATGACGACGTCTGTGAGCAACACGTCGATCGTTTCGACCCGATCCTCGCTTGCCTGCAGCGCCTCATCACCCCCGGCTGCCGCGAGGACGGTGTATCCCGAAGCTTCGAGACTTCGGCGCGCGAACTCTCGCACCGCGGGATCATCCTCCACCACAAGGACGACGCCCGACCGGTGGGGCGTGCCTTCGGAGGGACGCAGGAGGGCAGGCAACACGGCAGTCCCCAGACGCGGCAGATCGACATGGAAGGTCGAGCCTCTTCCGGGAGCGGTCTCGACCTGGATCTGCCCCCCGGACTGGGCGACGATGTCGAACGCCGTGGAAAGTCCGAGACCGGTGCCCTTGCCCGGGCCCTTGGTGGTGTAGAAGGGATCGAAGATCCTGGCCCTCGTCGCCTCGTCCATGCCGATTCCCGTGTCTGTAACGCTGATCCGAACGAACGGGCCCGCGCTGAGATCGGGGTCGGGGCGGTCCGGGTCGATCGACCCGAGGTCGTGGACCGCAACGGTCATGGTCCCACCGGTCGGCATCGCGTCGTGAGCGTTGACCGCGAGATTGATCATGACCTGTTCGAGTTGAGTAGGATCGACCCGAATCCAGCCGTGCTCCGCCTCCACCTCCACCGCTATATCGATGTCGTCGCCCATCAGCGGTTTCAGCATCGGGATCAGATCGGCAATTACCTGAGCCGGGTCGATGTCCACCGGCACCAGTACCTGCCGATGGGTAAATGCGAGGAGCTTGCGAGTGATGGCGCTCGCCCGTCCGGCACTGGCGAGCACCTGGTCAAGATCCCCGCGAATCGGGTCGCCTTCAGGCAGGGCTGCGCGGGCCAACTCGGCGTACCCCTGGATCGCGGTCAGCAGATTGTTGAAGTCGTGGACAATCCCGCCTGCGAACTGACCGATGGCCTCCAGGCGCTGGGTCTGGACCACCTGGGCGTCCATGCTGCGCTTGCCGGTCACGTCGCTGACATTCAGCATCGTTCCGACGAAGAGGCCCTCGTCCGTCGTGATCGGGCTCCCGGCCACAATGCCAAACAGATCGCTCCCATCGGCCCGGCGGAGCCGGAGTTCCATCCGCTCACCGGCTTGGTTTCGCTGGCGCGCCAGGAAACCCTTGACATCGAGCCATAGGGGCTCATCGAGGAAGTCGGTGATCGGGCGACCACGCATCTCGCCGGGCGTCGATCCGAGGAGTCCGGCCATTGCCGCGTTCGCATAGGTCGTTCGACCGCTGGAGGCCACGAGCCAGACGCCGTCGAACATGCCGTCGAAGATCGAGCGCAGCCGATCCATCGGCACCTGGCCGACGGACGTGTTCATGAGTTGTTGGTTCGGCGTCTCTGCGTCCACGAACGCTTCTCTGCCGCCTGCCTACCCGCATCTGGGGCGCTGACGCACCCACACGGCGCAGTCTAGGCCCCCAAACGCCGGATATGAGCAACAATCAAGCTACGGTTTACCGGATGCACCGCCCGGCGTACACCACCTTGTGGGCTCCAGACCATTGCCAGGTGTAGCCCGGTTCGGCGGCACCGCTGCGGTTCCGCAGGCGGGCGCGCTCGAATCGGGCGTCAGCGCTTGGCCGACTTCTTGAGTGCCTTCATGCGGTCCTGGAGTCTCGCTGCTACAGCACCGGGGGCGTGGTCCTGGCGGGAGTAACGTTCCAGGATCGACAGCTCTTCTTCGGCGTCATTGCGACCGTGGTAGATGTCGGCGAGGTCCTCGTAGGGCCGGTGCGCGACATACGAGCCATCGGCGCGTGACTCGGCTTCCGTGGCCGCGACCATGTCGACAAGCAGCGTCAGGGCGTGGTCGTCGTCACCGATCGCCCTCAGCCGCTCCACTTCGGGGTACCACTCCGAATAGAGCCGCCCTCGAACGACGCCGGCCCCGTACAACGTGCCGGGCAGAAGGGGCGCCCTGTAGGCCGCGGGGATCGTACCAGCGGGCGCCGCAGGCGCACCGGCCGCCGCAGGACCACCTGCCGGCGCCACCTCCGCGCGTTGGCCGCTGTCGGCATCGCGGCCCGACTGCTGGGCCGCTTGGGCCTGGGCCTGGGCCTGNNGGGCCTGAGCTTGGGCCTGGGCCCGGAGCTCGGGATCGAAGTCGGGCGGACTCGGCATCTGCGAGGCCATGTTGGCGAAGATCGTGGGGTCCGCACCCCCCTGCAGCAGCGCTTCGAAGAACCGCGCCACTTCATCCTGGAAGGCTGCGACCCTCTCCTCGACGCGCTTGACCTCGGACTCGATGGAAGCGTCGTAGTTCGTCAGCTCCTGCTCGAGGAGTTCCTGACGCCTGGCGATCCTCTCCTCGGTTTCGACGCGGACCCGGTCCACTCGCGCCTTGGCGCTGGCTCTGATCGTGGCGATATCGGACTCGGAGTCGCGACGGAGGCCACCGGACTCCTCCACCGTCTGGGTTTTGAGCTGCTCGACGTACGCTTTCGCGTCCTCACGGGCCTGCTCGACCGTCGCCAGCTTGGCCGTCTCGGCGGTCGAGCGCATGGCCTGCGTCAGGTCCGCAAGGAATGGATTGAGGCGATGCGGCGCCGATTCGTTCAAGCGATCTCCACTATCTCGGCCGCCGTCCGGACTCGGACGACGAAACCTAGAACCCACGCAGCTACCCAGGTCGCGGCGGATTGGGGGAACCCCGCACCCGCCGGACGCGGCCCACCATCACGACGGGCGTGACGTGGGCCTTTCGGCGATCATGGGACGGCCGTCGTGTCCGAGCACTACGCCGGAAGTACCCGGAGCGACCGCGCAACGTACCTCCCCGCACGAAGCCAGAATGGTACCTCCCCCTGGCCGCGGGTCAACCCAAGACCGCACCAGAGCCACAGTCGGTCAGCCGGGCCGTTCCGGGACCCGCCCTCGGGTCGCAGACCCGCGCGCATTCGGCGCGTGTCGAGGCACCGTAGCTCAGCTCGGTGGAGCCGGTCACGAGCTCGCTGAGCGCGCCGCCAACGGAATCGCCCGCCTCCTCACCAACCTCTTCGGCGGCGTCCTAGCCGGCAGGGCTCGGGCTGGCGGCCGGGGCCCAGGGCCTGTATAGCTCGGCCGCGACGGTCGAGCCATAGCCACCGTTGCCACCGGCGATCAGGACACGACCGTCCTGGAGAAGCGTGGCGGTGTGGACGGAGTGATCCGACACGAGCGCGCCGGCGGCGCTGAACGCGCCCGTTCTGGGGTTGTAGAACTCGGCCGAGGCACCCGATCCGGCCCCGCCGACGATCAGTACCCGGCCGTTGGGGAGCAGGGTCGCCGTGTGAGTAGTGCGATTCGTAGTCATCGTCCCGGTCCTGACGAAGGCGCCGTTTGTCTTTGTCACCGGGTCGTAGACCTTCGGGTCATATAGCTCCGCCGTGTCGAGGCTCGACAGCCCGATCACGCGGCCGCCGGTGATGAGGACACGGCCGTCGGTGAGCAGGGTGGCGGTGTGGTCGGAGCGCCCGACGGACATCGACCCAGTGGCAGTGAAGAAGCCCGTGGCGGGGTTGTAGATCTCGGCCGAATCGAGACCAGCACCCCCCGCGACCAGCACACGGCCATCGAGCAGAAGCGTGGCCGTTGCCCCAGGGCGACCCTCCCTGTCCGTTGCCGGCGCGGCCGGGGCCGTGAATGGGTCGTGCGCTGTCATCGATCCGGTCTTGGTGAACTTGCCGGTCTGGGGGTCGTAGAGTTCCGCCGACAAGGGATCCGCCGCGCCTCCCAAGATCAGTACCCGGCCGTCCGCCAGCAGCGTCGCGATCGACTGGGAGCGAACCGCAACCATTGGGCCGATGGCGCTGAAGTTGCCCGTCGCCGGGTCGTACAACTCGGCCGAGGCGTCGCCCGACCCTCCCGCGATCAGGACGCGCCCGTCGGCGAGCAGGGTGGCGGACTGGTTCATCCGGGCGATGGTCATCGAGCCGGTCTGTGTGAAGGTGCCCTTCGCCGGATCAAACAGTTCGGCCGAGGCATCACCCAGACCCGAGATGTCCGTGCTCCCGCCGGCGATGAGAACCTGGCCGTTCGAGAGAAGGGTCGCGCTCTGGTAGTAGCGGACGGTCATCGAGCCAGTGGCGACGAACGTGCCCATGGGCTCCGGTGAACCGCTCGGCAACGGGGCTTCAGTCGGGCTGCCCGCCGGCGAGCCTGACGGCAGGTCCTCCGTGCATCCGACCACGGCGAGTGCAACCACAAGACCCACCAGGCTCAGGCATGTCGCCCGATGAGCCCTCGTGAACTGGTATGGGCGGCCGGTGGGTCGCGGCCAGATCGTCACGTTGTGATCCTCCGTCGGCGACCGACGAGTCGGCGACCGACGTGTCGGCGACCTACAGTCGGTGACCGAGAATCCGAACCCTTGGTCGGGACGGTTGACCCCTTCGAGGCCAGTCTAGCATCGCCGGCGCCGGAGCCGTCGACCGCACGAAAGACGAAACCCCGGTCAGATCGACCGGGGTTTCGTGCTAACTGAGTTGCGGGAGGTGCCGAAGCACCGTGCGATCAGCTCGGGATGGAGACGACGTTCGTCGGAGGCGTCACGCTGTTGGCTGAGTCGTTGACATGCGTGACATCGAAGCTGTAGCCGAAGGCACCGGACTGTCCGCCGGACGAGGCGAAGAAACCGTAGATGCCGCTGACCGGGTAGTTGCCATCCTTGGCGACCCACAGATCGGCCTGGAAGTTGGCCGACACGCCGGCGAGGCCGGCGTAGAGGCTGCTGAGCGAGTCGCTGCCCTTGTAGTGGACGCACGGAACGCCGTTCTTCGTCTCATCGCCGGCAACGGTGAAGCCGGTCGAGTTGGAATCGAACCAGGTGGCGTAGTCCTTCCCGGGCAGGAGGTCTGTCACGCTGCTGGCGTCAGTCGAACTGCTCGGATACCAAGAGTTGCCATCCATGGATGTCCACTCTTGGGTGCCGATGACGATGGTCTGAATGCCGAAATTGTTGACCATGATCGCCGTGGTGGGCTTGTTGATCACGGTTCCAGTGATCAGGAGCGACATGCCAGTCTCGCCGGGCGAGGCGGCCCCACCCAGACCGGACGCGCCGATCGACTCGCTGAATTGATAGCTCGTCAGGGCGTCGAGGTTGGACGACAGGCCCGACGTGAGCGAATTGCCGCCCGCGGCGCTGCTGGCGCCCGCGCCGTTGCCGGCAGGCACGTTGAAGGGATTCGACGTTGTATTCGAGCTGCCGCACGCGGCCACTACGAGCCCTGCGGCCAGACCCAACGCAACGAGACCGCGAATCGTTCTCTGAGACGTAACCACCGGCGATCCTCCGCTCCACTCTGTTCTGGCCGGAGCGCGACGCCCTCCAGCCGGACTGGGTCCGACTCTACACGGGTGGCTAGGCCCAGTCACTCCCTGACTGGATTGTAGCGCCAGGCAGCCTTGCCGAGCGAAGTCCGCTGGGTCGGCGGACGGGAGAACGCCAGCCGCTACGCGCCCGTGACGTTGCTTGGAGCGGCGACGTTGTTCGAGGCGGCGTTGATGTTGGTGATGTCGAACAGGATCTCGTAGGCGATGGAGCTGTCGCCTGCCGTGGCCACAACCGACATGCTGACCGGATAGCCGCCGTTCGTGGCGATCCAGACGTCGGAGGTCCACGTCCCCTGTACGCCCGAGATGGAGCTGAGGTAGGCCAGGGCCGAAGTAGAGGCCTGGTAGTGATCGGCCTGGACGCCGTTCTTGGACTCGGTCGCGATCTTGCTGTAGCCCGACATCGTCGACGGGTCGACGGCCGTGGTGAACTGCTGGACCGGCGAGAAGGCGTCGGCGAGGCCGGTGTCGGAGGCTTGCGTGTAGCCCGAGCCGGTGTCGAAGTAGTCGAAGCCGCCGATCACGATCATGTGGAAGTCGCCGATCTTGACGTCGACGCCGGGGTCGGGCTGGCTCACCACGGTGCCCTTGATCGTCACGGGGGCGTTCGGGTCCGAGATCGAAGTGCCGGGGAGCATCTCGATCTGAGTGACGACCGAGCCGCCGACCAGGGTCATGCTGTACTTGTAGCTGCCCAGCGCCGAGAAGGCGCTGCCCGCCCCGCTGAGAGCCGAGCCAGTGGCGGGCTGAGTGGTGTCGATCGGGCCGCTGGTCGCCTCCGTCGCGCCGGGACCGGCGCTGCCACTCGGCGCCGCCGTGGTGGTGCTGCCAGAGCACGCGGCCAGGGCAATCGCGATGACGGCCGACAGGACGAGCAAGCCGCGGCCTTGCCTCTGGACGAACCGGACCATTCAGACCTCCCCGTTCCTTGATGTCGCCACCAAGTTATCACGCCGCGACCTGGTCGAGCCCACCGAGGCCACGTTTTGGGCATTGCAGAGTTCAGAGGCGACCGGGTTGCGTCGCGGTCCGCGAGCCCGCGAACCTCGAGAAGGCGGCGACCTTGACGAGTCGGCCCGGCTACAGGCATGATTCACGCATGAACTCGCGCGATTTCGCTTGCTTCTGTCCCCAGCGGCCCCGCCGCAGGAGGTAGCCGGCTGTTTCGCGCTCCCAACCGGGAGCCCGCCGAGTCGCTCCAGGGGCCGCGGTCCTAGTCAGGAACCGCGGCTTTTTGTTACCTCCCACCGGACGCGCCGCACAACACAGTAAAGCGCGCTTCCGAGCGCGCCACTCCCGGACCCTTGCCAGGAGCAGCCGGCGCCCCACGGCCCGCTCACTTTCGGCCCCAGTTCAGAGGCACACATGGCTCTCCCGCTTCGATCTATCGCCACCACCAAGGTCGGTCGCGCACCGAGCGATCCGCTCGACGGCCTGGCGAAGCGCCTCCACAACGTCCTGGGCAAGGACGGTGGCACGCGATTGGCCAAGGCTCGCGTTGCGGCCTGGATCCGCACCCTCATCGACACGCTCTTTCCCCAGGGCGCCGAGCAGACATACGCCACCGCGGGTGAGGTGCGCGACGCGCTCGATGCGTCGGCGGCCGAGCTTCGGGCTCTACTGCGGCCGCTCGAGGACCAGATCGAAGATCCGGCGTCGATCGCCGCGGCCTTCTTCCAGTCGCTGCCGGAAATTCACCGCCAGCTGATGATCGACGCCACCGCCATCGAGCGCGGCGACCCCGCGGCCGAGAGCGTCGACGAGGTCATCGTGGCTTATCCCGGGTTCCTGGCCATCGCCGTCCATCGCATCGCCCACCGCTTCCGCGAGCTCGGCGTGCCGATCCTGCCGCGCGTGCTGACCGAATGGGCTCACGAGCGAACGGGCATCGACATCCACCCCGGAGCAACCATCTCCTACCCCTTCATCATCGATCACGGCACCGGCATCGTCATCGGCGAGACCGCGGTGATCGGCACCAACGTGAAGCTCTACCAGGGAGTGACACTCGGCGCGCTCTCCGTGGCCAAGTCGCTGGCCTCGACCAGGCGTCACCCAACCATCGAGAACGACGTGGTGATCTACGCCAACGCCACGATCCTCGGCGGCGAGACCGTCATCGGTCGGGGCAGCGTCGTCGGCGGCAACACCTGGATCACCGCCAGCATCCCCGCCAATTCGATCGTCTACCAGCGCAGCGAAGTCCACGTCCGGCAGGGCCGAGAGGACTTCGAAGCGCCCGACTTCGTGATCTAGAACCACCACCAAGCGCGGCTGGCGAACGGCCGGCGCGCGTCCCACCATCACTAGGAGATCCCCGTGGCAAAGGCCAACAGCATTCTGGAAACGATCGGCAACACGACCGAGCTTCGACTCAACAAAATCTTCGACCCCCGCGTCGAGGTCTGGGTCAAGCTCGAACGGCAGAACCCGGGCGGCTCGATCAAGGACCGCATCGCCCTGTCGATGATCGAAGACGCCGAAAAGCGCGGCGTCTTGCGGCCGGACAGCATCATCGTCGAGCCGACATCCGGCAACACGGGCGTGGGCCTCGCCCTCGTGGCGGCAGTCAAGGGCTACAAGCTCATCCTGGTGATGCCCGAGTCGTTCTCGATCGAGCGCCGCAAGCTCATGGCCGCGTACGGCGCGGCGTTCGAGCTGACCCCGCGCGAGCTGGGCATGAAGGGCGCCATCGCCAAGGCCCGTGAGATCGTGGCCTCGACCCCCAACGCCTGGCTGCCGATGCAGTTCGACAACCCGGCGAACGTCGAGGCCCACAAGCGGACCACGGCCGAGGAGATCGCCCGCGACTTCCCGGACGGCCTCGACTACATCTTCGCCGGTGTCGGCACGGGTGGCCACGCCACCGCCGTCGGCGAGGTGCTGAGACCGCGCTGGCCGAAGCTCCAGGTGTTCGCCGTCGAGCCCGAGCTTTCGCCGGTGTTGAGCGGCGGAGCCCCGGGCCCGCATCCGATCCAGGGCATAGGTGCCGGCTTCGTTCCGGGCAACTTCCACCCCGACGCGGTCAACGGCGTCATCGCTGTGGCGGCGCCCGATGCCCTCAACTACGCCCAGCGCCTGGCCCGCGAGGAAGGGCTGCTGGTTGGGGTCTCGTCCGGCGCAGTGCTCGCCGCAGTGGCGAAGAAGCTGCCCGATATCGCGGACGGGGCTCGCATCCTGGCCTTCACCTACGACACCGGAGAGCGGTATCTCTCCGTGCCCGGGCTCTTCGACATCGAACCCGAGGCCGTCGCCGTGGCCTGACGGCCCATCCAGCCCATCGCGGAGCGGCCGCCCGAAAGGGCGGCCGCTCCGTTTCTGCAACGCCCGCGCGGTCGAGAGCATCGAGCAAATTGCTCAAGGTTTACCGGTTTACTCAGAGGCCTCCCGCCCCCCAATCCGTCCCGTGCAGCACTACCTGGCGCCGAGGGGTGAGCGGATGCTTCGGGTAGGGCTGGGCGCTGACCCGGCCGAGATAGCGTCCGTAGGAAGTCGCCATGCGTGAAGCACTCGGCCGCCACTTCGACCTCGTGGTCGTCATCTGGATCCTGGCGCTCGCCGTCGGCTGGTCCATGGTCACCCTGTCGAGGGCCAGCCTGTCGGCCGATCAGTGGTCGTCGGCGCCGCAGAGCGGCGCGGCCTGGGTCGTCCCCAGCGGCGATCCTGTCCAGTAGGGTCAGGCCGGGGCCAGAGATCGCTCGCGCACGCCCAACAGGATCATCTGGGCGGCGGTCGCGTAACTGACCCGGCCCGTGTTGACCACGAGGTCGTATTCGTCCGGATCGCACCAGTCGCGGCCGTAGAGCTGCTTGATGTAGGCGGCCCGGTTCGAGTCGACTTCGTGCATCTTGCGCCGGGCTTGCGCTTCGGTGAGATCGAGCCGGGTCGTCAGCGTCGTGATGCGAGCACCGTCGGGCGCCCGCAGGAAGACACGGAACACGCCGGGCCGGTCGTGCAGGACGAAGCCGGCGCCCCGCCCAACGATCACCACGTTGCCACTATCGGCCACTTCCCCGATGACCTGCTCGGTGAGGTGGATGATCTCTTTGCGCGGGTCGAAGAACGCATCGGGATACGGCGGAGTCCAGCCTGCTCCCATGCCAGGTTCGAGCGTTGAGAAGGATCTGACCAGCCGCTCCAGCAGAGTGCGGGGTCGCTCGTCCTCGGCTTCGACATCGCTCGGTTGAAGGAAGAGCCGCTTCGCGACCTCCTCGATCAGCTTCTTGTCGACGACATCGGCGCCAAGCTCGGCAGCGACGATGCCCGCCACGCTGGAGCCACCTGCGCCAAACTCGCGAGAGATGGTGACGATGGGCATCTCGGGCTCCTTCGTCCGCACGCGTCGATCGTGGGCCGGCCGTTCGGCGGCTATTCGATCGGCGCTGCTCCACTCTATGCCGCTCGTCCAGCCCTCGCCAAGGGCCGACCGAACCTAGATGAGCCAAGGCGCAACGCTGCCGACCCGGCAGCCCTTACTCGGCCGAGGCCAGCGCGCTATGCAGCTCCAGGGCGTGGTCGCGCAGCCAGCTCCGCCACTGCCGGTGGTCGGGCCTGCGGCTGGCGACGATGGCCCAGAAGCCCGGGCCGTGGCCGAAGACGCGGAGATGGGCCAACTCGTGGACGACGACAGTTTCGAGCGCCTCGGGCGGCGCCAGGACGAGACGCCACGAGAACGAGAGGCGCCGCGCCCGCGAGCAACTGCCCCAGCGCGTCCGGGCATCGCGGATCGTTATGGCGGCCGGGGCCACGTCCAACGCCGTCGCGTGGCGTTCGATCTCGCGATGGATCGCGGCGCGAGCCTTCTCGCGCAGCCACGGCTCCAGGATCGCGTCCAGGCTGCGTCGCTCGGCGCCGCCCAAACGCACGACCAGCTCGTCGCCCTGGTCGCCGCCCTCGCGACTCACGGTCGTGCGGCGCCGTCCGGCACCGGCCACTACCCGAAGACGGTGGCTCTCGCCCCGGAATCTGATGAAGCCGCCGTCGCGGAGAGGACCGAGGGCCGCCACTGCCTCGCGCTGGCGGGCCTGCCGGTCGAGGTGCCGGCGCAGCCACGTCTCGCGTTCTGCCACGAATGACTCCGCCACTCGCTCGGCCTCACTTCGGTTTCGAGCCGCGCGCGCCGGCACCGTCACGACGGCCACGTGTCGGGGATCGACGGTCAGGCGGAGATGCCGCGCACGAGTCGATCGCCGAACCGTGCATTCGAGCCCGCCGCCCGGAAGTTGCAGCGTCGCCCGCCATTCGCTGGTCGCAGTCGCCATACGAGTCCAAGGGTAGCGCTCGACCGCCCAACCGGCCGCGATGACGGAGCGCCCATGGCCGCCCGGCGGCTAGTTCGTCGTGAAGGTCATGGTGTCGGGCAGGATCCCGCCGGCCGGATCGCCGTACTTGGTGATCTTGATCCAGACCGGGTGCATGCTCGACGTCAGGTCGGGCGGCAACTCGACGATGCGATCGGCGGTTGTCCCCGGATCGGTCCC
Source organism: Chloroflexota bacterium (assembly GCA_003142755.1). Lineage (GTDB taxonomy): Bacteria > Chloroflexota > Limnocylindria > Limnocylindrales > CSP1-4 > Fen-1039. Next base: position 24,536 of record PLNK01000169.1, read on the forward strand.
GCTGATCCCCGGCTCCAGGTCGGTCCCAGCACTGTTGCCCGTCCAGCCGACTGTGACGCTGATGATCTCGTCGCTGACGTCGCAGTCGTTGGTCGATGCGAAGGAGAAGACGGCCTCGGGAATGGGGTCATTCGTGTAGAAGACGACCTTCGACAGCTTGATGGTGATATCGGTCGTGCAGATGACGGCGCCCGAGCTCTGGTCGACGCTCGAGCCGGTCATCGAGTACACGCTACCCGTGCTGGTGAGGACGGCTCGAGTGAGCTTGCTGCGGCTCGTGTCGATGCCCCAGGTGCCGTCGGTTCCGAGGACGTAGGTGTTGTTGCCGACGGTCCCTTCCGGCCCGGTCGACGCCTCGGTGGCGAGACCCGACGCAGAGCTGTCGCCCGTGCCCTTCATCTCGGCCAGCCCTGAAACGTCGAGGACCGGGCCGGCGGAAACCAGCGCATTGACTGCGTTGATGTCGCCGGCATCGACAGCAGCCCAGAAGGCCTGGTTGGTCACTTGAATCTCATCCTCGGCTTCACTGACCGATAGCGCGCCTACGTTGACCTGCGCCGCGACGGGGGCGGCAGTCTGGATGGTGGCGGCGGCGACTGCCGCGATGCTCGCCCCGCTCGACGTGACGTGAACGTTCCAGGTCCTCTGGTTGCCCGGCTTGGAGGGCGAGACCGTCTCGGACCAGGTTGAGAGGTGGCCCTGGACCGGAGTCTGCACGTCGGGAAGAGTCAGCGCCTTGTCGGCGGGGGTGACGTCCACGGTCACGCCCGGGATCCATTGCGTGCCCGCCTTCAGGTCGTCACCGACCTTCGTGGCGTCCGCCGCGGTGGTTCCCGCGGTGCCGAAGTAGGCGTCTAGATCGAAGACGATCGGTGTCGCGACCGACAGATTGACGAAATGGACGTTGCCGTCGGTGCCCTTGCGGGCGATGGCAGTCAGGGTCTGGTCGACGTGGCCCGTCTTGCCCTTGGATCCCTGCCAGGTGAGGGTGTACGTGGCGGTCACACGCTCGTCTCCGGCCAGCGGCTTCGACGTGCCGGGCGTGGCCGTCGGCGTGGTGGCCTTGAAGTTGGCGACCGTCACCGAGACCGAACCCGGCAGATCGGCCACGCCCATCCTGACTGCCAGATCGCGGAGCGAATTGGGCGTGTCGAGCAGCGTGGACGCTGTGGCGTCGCGGGCGGCCATCTTCTTCACGAGGTCCTGGGCCAGCTGAGGGTTGCTCGGCCCGGAGAACAGGACGAGCCAGGCCACGGCGGCGACCGCCACGACACCGACGAGACCGGCGACGACGGCGATGATCGCCACGCGGCTCGGCCGGCGGCGCGGGCGGCGGCTCGAGGCGGCGGTGGTCGGGGCAAGCGACGCACCCCAAGCCGGCGGCGCGGGCGGCGGAGCGAACGGCGCGGGCGCCGGGGCCGGCTCCGTTTCGGGCGCGGCCGCGCCGCATGTACCGCAGACGTTGGCTCCCGCTACCCATGGGGACCCGCATGCCACGCAGAAGCGCACGTCCACGAACTCTCTCCTATGCCGGTTGACCGGCGACACGAGGTGACGGACCGAGGGCGGAAGTCGCAGGCGCGGATCCCAAACTCCTTGGGCTCCCACTCCGCGCGCGCGTCCCGAGTATAGGCCCGGGCACCGGCGCGATCCGCGCGGCAACGCTGTCCGGGGCACACCGAAAGGATGCCGCAGCCCTGCGCAATTCCGCACTCGCGCGACGCCGCCCGGTTGCTGTAACATTCGCGGTCGCGTGGGGCTATAGCTCAGCTGGNNGAGCGCCTGCATGGCATGCAGCCACCGCTGAGCGGTCAAGTACCGGACGTTCTGAGCGGGGTTCCGGCGAGCGATTCGGGCCCAGTTATCGTCTCTCGTTGAACGCGATCCCGAGGCTACTGGCCTAGATCGGTCAGGACCGTGGCGAGGGCACCGATCCAAGCATCGAACGAATCGGTGAAGGCCGAGCCGCGGACGGTGAGGTCCGGACGGGGCAGGCCGGCGTCGCGCAGCCTCGGGCCGANNAGCCGTTCGGCGAGGCGCAGCATCTCGATCGCAACGGTCCAGCGGGAGACCCAATCGGGCACCGCCACGGGGCGCGGCAGGAAGGCGCGAAGCGGCGAATCGACCGGGAGTGCCACACGATCCGAGTTGCCCTTCCGGTCCGCCTCGACGACGCCCGCGAGCCGCATGGACTCGATGGCGACCGCGGCGTTGCGCTTCGAGAACCCGGTTCGCCGGGCGATGTCGGCGACACGCATCTCCGTCCCGGCCGGGCACGAGAGCAGCAAGGCGAGGACGTCGGCTCTCGCGTTGACGCCGAAAGCCGAGCGGAGCCGCCATACGAGACGGGCGGGGGCCGAAAGGTCCCGGACAGCGACCTTGCCGCGCAACGAAGCCGCCATGGGCGTGGCGCCAGCGCCTTCGGACCATTTCGGGCCGCCAGATGCGCCGACAACGACCGCGAAGGAGGCGAGAGCGGCGGTCGAGTCCATGGCTCGGGCAATGCGCCGCAGGCGCGCCGAGTTGACGGCGTCGCCGTAGGCGACGCACCAGTCGAGAGCCACGCCAAGGATGCGATCTTCGTCGCGGGCAAGTTCGACGGTGGCAACGATCAGGGCCTCGGGATCAACGACCGTCGCATCTGGATCGCCCTCAAGCTGCCCGCCGAACGCGATCCAACCGGCCGCGATCCGATCGATCGACGCGTGTCGCAGGTTAGTCGAGGCGCGCATCGGCGTCCTCCACCCCGAGAAGCGCGAGCACAGCGGCGAGCTGACCGCGGAATGCAGGCGAGGGATCGTGAGTCACCGACCAGCGGGCCGAAGACAACAGATCAGCCTCTGTGGGACGGAGGGCCCGCAGGTCGTCGAGATGCCGGTCCCGGCTCGGCCAGTGGTCGGTGGCGGCGTACAGCTTGAAGCAGACAAGGTCGTATGTTCCGGCGAGCCACACCGTCAGCCCGCCGAAGCGCCTTGCGGTGAGCCGGTCCTCGAATCCTGCGGGAAGCCCGAGGTCGAGGAGCGACTCCGGCCCGACGTTGAGCCAATCCGGTGCGAGGTCGTGCGCGGCGGCGACCTCGGATACGGCCCGAGCGAGGGCATCGGGAAGCCTGTGGATCGGCACGATGCGGCCGTTGCTCAGACGCTGGCCCACGATGTCGGCATCCTTGGTAGACCGCGAGATGATCCCGCGAAGTACGAGGTCCCCACCCCCGACAAGCACGATCTCGTACGCCTCGCCCCGGTAGGCAAGTACGTCGCCGAGCGCGGCGAGAGCCCGTTCAAGTCCCGTGCGGTCCATTGGCTGTGCCATGGCGAGATTGTCGCGCAGCTACCGCGCAAGTCAAGTGCTCGATACGAGCATCTTAGCTGCTCGGGCTACATAACACGGCGTGCCTCGGGATTCCGCCGGAATCCACGATGCCATCGGGCGCACCACCGGCGAATCGGAGTGCGGAAGGCCTCCGCGGCGTACCTGTCTCGACTGATCGCAGGCTAGCCGATTGTCGACCGTGGCGCTCTCGCTGACCCGGTCCGTTCGTCACCGAAGCTCCAGTGCTGGCGTCCCAAGCCTGTCACACTCGATGCGGCTCGGAAGGGGACGTGGATGCATGAAGCAATGAGGGCTCTCGCCGACAGCACTCGCGAATGGGCCGGTCGACGCTGGCGCCTGCTCGGCCGCAGGGCCCAAGGCTGGGGGACGAACGGTATCCTCGCGATTGGGGTCGCGATCGTCCTGCTGGCGGCCGTCGTCGTAACGGCCGTGTATATGGGACAGGGACCGAGCGTCGTGGCCATAACCAGCCCGACTTCATCGCCGCCGCACAGTCCAAGCCAGAGCACCAGCCGCAGTCCCACGCCTACACCCACGATCGAGACGGCCGCGGTCCAAACTCCGCCAGATCGGCCGTCTGTGCCTCCTCATCTCATGACGGCAAGCCCCACGCCGCTTCCCTCTATCCCTCCCGGGTCAGTTCGCGCACCGTTCACCGCGATTGCGGACTGCGATCACGCCGACTGGCACCATGCCGTAGGCGAGGGCAAGCTGTACATCCGCTGTGGAGTCGACCCGACCGGAACAGGCACATCGCTCTCATACATCCTGGGCGTGGATGCTGCGAGCGGCCGGGTTGTCTTCAAACAGTACGACGCGAAGGCAGGTTACCTCTACCACCTCGCTGCCGTGGATCACGGCCTATGGATCTCCAGCTACGACATGAGGCCGGCGTCGCTCTGGGAGTCGAGGGACGTCGAGCGCTGGGACGAGGCGACCGGCGAGAGGTACTTCCACATGGACAACTGGGTCGTGGCCGCCGACGGGCTGGGGTACATCTGGGCGACACACTACCCCGAGCTTTCCGGGGATGGCTCGGTGCTGAAGATCGACCCTGCAACAGCGAACTGGACTGAACTGCCTTTTCCGTACCGGGATCTGTTCGTGGGTTGCGGCTCGCTGTGGGGCGTTGGAGGCACAGATGGAACCTCCGCCCGACTCGATCCCGACACTGGCGCCCCCATCCAGACCATCGCAAACATCGCGGCGCAGGACGGCATTGTGGAGATTGAGGGAAGGTGCTGGACCTACGATTCGGGCCACCTTTTCGAGATCGGAACGGATCCAATCGACGACGGTTGGCCGCCGCTCAGCGAGACGCCCAATGATCAGGGGCCACACGTTCTTCGTCTGGGCAGCACCCTTTGGTGGCTCCAGAATTGGGGTCGTGGCGGCTACTCCACGATGCAGCGAATCGATCCGGCTCGAGGAGAGCGAGTTGGCGAAGTCTGGGCTATCGACTCAAGTTACACGTGGAATCTGTTCGAGGCGGGCGGCCACCTGTGGTCTACACAGGACGACGATTCAGGCGGCGGCCTGATCAGATACGACCTTCCCCTTGACCCGCTCTAGGCGGTAGCCACACATCGACCTTCGATAGCGATTGTGAGCCGTTGTCGGCTCAAGCCGCTCGAGCCGGTCAGCGATGAACGCCTCGACGTGCTCACGGCGGATAGCGTCGACTTCGGTCGGCATACCCGAGGCGGCGAGGAAGAGCGGGAGCTGCGTCAGTGCCTCGGCGTAGGTTTCGATCGTGCGGGGCGATAGATTGCCCGACCAGCAAACTCGTCCGAAGCTCTGCACGTCCTCCAGCATTGGCGATGTTGTATGATGCGCCGCGCTGGCTGGACATCAGGCTCTGCGAGCGGTCAACCAACGACCTCCGACCAGTAAGACGCTTTGATTGAGCGTGAATCGTGGGGC